>NZ_JAQFBD010000003.1:75073-105020 GCF_027691175.1 Streptococcus halitosis | reverse complement strand
CTTCTTGCCTTCCGAGAGTTTTGGAACCATTCGAAACAACACAGCTCTAAAACAGGCCTCAAGCAAACGAGTGTGCAACTTCTGTTTTGGAACCATTCGAAACAACACAGCTCTAAAACTAACGTGCAACAAGCTTTGATTGCAGTTGGGTTTTGGAACCATTCGAAACAACACAGCTCTAAAACATGACTACGCTGAGTGCTGCAGAAAATATTGTTTTGGAACCATTCGAAACAACACAGCTCTAAAACCTGCTGGGATCATCCCGTTTGCGCGTTCTTGTTTTGGAACCATTCGAAACAACACAGCTCTAAAACAATATGACCCCAATTGAAGACCAGTATCTAGTTTTGGAACCATTCGAAACAACACAGCTCTAAAACTATCCTGCAACCCAAAGAGAATTAGGAAATGTTTTGGAACCATTCGAAACAACACAGCTCTAAAACAGAATGCCATGGAAGCCTTCGCGAAAGATAGTTTTGGAACCATTCGAAACAACACAGCTCTAAAACTGTACTTCAAAGCAGATTCTTGCTCTGTCGGTTTTGGAACCATTCGAAACAACACAGCTCTAAAACCGATTATGAACAAGCTGACAGTAGAGATCGGTTTTGGAACCATTCGAAACAACACAGCTCTAAAACTTAAAAGCATTGACTACTCGTGGATCAGTAGTTTTGGAACCATTCGAAACAACACAGCTCTAAAACAACATTAATCGTAGATAAGGAGCGGTTCAAGTTTTGGAACCATTCGAAACAACACAGCTCTAAAACACTGATATTGAAATTAAATAGATTCTTAATGTTTTGGAACCATTCGAAACAACACAGCTCTAAAACTGACATGCTCGATAACTGGGATTTTTAATCGTTTTGGAACCATTCGAAACAACACAGCTCTAAAACCATATCCTCACCTCCTTTTTAATGCACAAAGTTTTGGAACCATTCGAAACAACACAGCTCTAAAACGTGTAGTTGGATTTCTTGCTCTTTCCGTGAGTTTTGGAACCATTCGAAACAACACAGCTCTAAAACGGGTGATGTATGAAATTTTTGGATTTATTTGTTTTGGAACCATTCGAAACAACACAGCTCTAAAACCTATGCGGTTCAATATATGCTTACAACTCTGTTTTGGAACCATTCGAAACAACACAGCTCTAAAACCGGGAGAAAGCAAGCAAGAAAACTCCCAAGAGTTTTGGAACCATTCGAAACAACACAGCTCTAAAACTTTTCGTGATTGAGGATTCCTTTAACGTTCGTTTTGGAACCATTCGAAACAACACAGCTCTAAAACTCAGGAAATGGGATGAATGGAGAGGTTTATGTTTTGGAACCATTCGAAACAACACAGCTCTAAAACCTTTATTTGTTGTGAGTGTGGGAGCCAATCGTTTTGGAACCATTCGAAACAACACAGCTCTAAAACATGTGCCACAATCATATCCCAATAATCAGGGTTTTGGAACCATTCGAAACAACACAGCTCTAAAACAAAGCGAAGTTGAGTATCAGATTGCAGGGAGTTTTGGAACCATTCGAAACAACACAGCTCTAAAACCTCGTAGAAAAATTTTTCTCACGAAATTTCGTAATCGCGCCATTCGTCCCAGCCGGACTTCAGCTCGTCAGGTTCCAATTGTTACTCTTATTATACCATATTTTCAGGGTTCAAGAAATAGTCTTGATCCAGCACATACTGCGGAAAATCATAGACTTTTCGAGGTTCGACAAATAAAACCTTTAGTTGATTGAGTTGGATATACTCTATCAGATTTACCAACTCATCCTTTGATAGATAGGCGATCGCATTGATGAAGACAAGGAGTTTCTTTTTGGAAAGATATTTAAAAACTTGAACAATTTCTAGCATCTTTTCGAAAGGTGTATCACTCAGAGTTTCAACTTTGACCCCTAGCGCATCAATCAACTCTAGAATGGTGATTTCGTCGTACTCTAGGTCTAATTCGTTTTCTAAACACTCAAATGCCAGCAATTCTGTTATCGTAGCTACCAGCTTTTCAATCATAGATTTGACTTCGGGCTTGTCATTGAGCTGATTTTCAAGATCTGCATGTATCAACTTGAGCATAGCAGGTGAGTTGAGATTGTATCCTAAGACATCCGTTATCACTAGTAACTCAGCCTCTTTCAGAGGTTTTAGATTTCTATCAAATAACTTTAATTCTCCATCATCAGTGTACTGGTAGAACTGCTTGACGATAGTCGAAAAGGTAAACTGGTCTTCCAGGACTAAAAAGGTTGCATTTTCAATAGCCAATGGTTCATCCAATAATGGGAAATTAATCTTCATCTCCAGGCTCCTCTCCTAGAAAAACTAAACGTGCGTCGGAGTTTGCTACGCTGGTATTTCGCTCGCCATTTAAGTAGATCATACGAGAAAACTGCTTTTCGGTAACGGTTAAGAGAGTAATGTTTCCTTTTTTAGGGTTATGAGTCTTGAGTCGTTCAATCATGGCGTTATTAGCAGAGTTGTTGAGTAAGAGCTTGCTATAGATGGAGAATTGGTGCATGATAAATCCCTCATCTATGAGGAACTTGCGAAATTTCCGATAGACCTTGCGTTCCTCTACGGTATCAACGGGCATATCAAACATTAAAATCATACGCATATATCGATAACTCATATCCTAAACTCAGGAACTCCTTTCTCCGGTTGATTAAGGGTTTGGATGACTTTTTTAGTATAGTCGCTGACGATATTGGATAGGTACATATCTTTGCCATTGTAGTGGAAGGTATCTGAGAAAATAGTGAACAGTTCTCGTTTGATTTTGACAAAAGAACTGTTTCGATTTTCATAGACGATTCTGTCAATAATCGGACGGAAAGGCTCCATAATATCGCTAGCGAGGTTGAATTGATTAAACTGGTTGGCATGTTTCAAGCCAAACTGGGTCATACAACCAGACAACACAATCTCACGCGCAAACATACTCAAAATTAAGGTGTAACCGTAGTCTAAGGCAGCATTGACATCATTATCTTGTTCACGGCTAAAATCATTTCCAAACAAGGTGTTAAAATAAATTCGAGCTGCGTGCCCCTCACGATTACTAGGATCAAACAAATCCAACCCATGATAGAGATCGATGACGGACTGACTCTTTTCCAGAAAACCACAACTCCCTAGATAAAAAGCCTGATTGAGAATTTTTTGTGCAATAATAGTGGTCCAAACTTGTGCTTTAGCCTCCTCGCTCCAAGTAATTTGCCGAGAGAGTTGCAGACTGGAATCGTGTCGACCGTAGTAGGGCATTAAGTATGCCGTTGGTAAACGTTTATCATCACAAAAGATCACCAGAATATTTTCATCCACCAAGCGTTTTATCAGCATAGTGGAGAGAACGATATCCGTCGTCTCCAAAAGAAGGATGTCCACCTCGGACAGGTGAATCAACTCTGTCCGAGAGGCATCTTTAAAAATCAAGTGATTGTTTTTGTAGGAGAGTTTAGAGTGCGTATTGACAACAACGGTTCTCCATCCCATTAGTCTTCTCCTAGTTTGCTTAAATCAATCCGAGTCTCGTAGAGACCAGTGATGGATTGGTGAATGAGGGTGGCGTTGAGGATTTCAGATACAGTTGTGTATCGTTTTCGATCAACATCTTTGCCAAAAAATTTAAAGGCAGCAGGAGCACCCAAAGCAGTAAAGGTCAACAAATTGATAAACGAATTTGCTAGAATTTCTATATCTGCTTGCTCATTGTCTGCATATAAGTTCTTGATTTTCTCTAGATTTGCATCTGCGAGGACATATTTTTGAGAGAACTCAGATACAAGATTTAACAAATCCTTAAATTCATTTCGGTGTTTCTGAATGTATTCCAAATGTCCTGATTCGTCTAGTTTATGGACATTTTTAGAATGGTAGAGCAAGGTTGTTAAATATACTGGAAGCACTATTTCATTGCCTTTTTGAAGTTCTTTCGCACTTGCAAGTAGTCGTCTGCGACCATTTTCCAGTTCAAATAAACTATACTTAGGTAGGCAGAGGATGTTTTCTTTACGGACATTATGATAGCCTTTATTTTCAAGGAAAGTTATTGGATTCTCCTCAAAAGCGGCCTTTTCCATAATCGTGATACCAACTAGAGTTTTGATAGTCTTCAGTTTTTTCGCTTTTCCTTTTTCGATATCGGCAATGAGCAAGATCGAATAGGCGATAACAGGGCTATCAAATCCCCCGTATTTAGTAGTATCCCAAAGAATATCCTTTGTTTTTCGAGGGATTAGCTTGTCAGAATTTCCTTTAGGAAGAATGGACTCTTTAGAGAAGCCACCTGTTTGCTCTTCTCTCTTCTTCACAATATTTACCTGCGGAAGTGAAAGTACTTTTTTGATTGTTGCGAAATCTTTTTCCTTATTCCAAGCGATTTCTCCAGTGTCTTTGGAGTATTCGATATTTTCTCTTTTTACGATGGTTCCGTCTGCGTAATGCACCTCTTCTTTAAAGAAGTTCAACAAGTTTGAGTAGAAGAAATACTTTTCAGTTGCTTTTTCGACTTCTTTAGGATCTTTGGATCTTGAGATGTATCTCTTAAGATCGTACTTTTGATAGTCACCATAGACGAATTCAGGCTCTAGTTTAGGATATTTCTTGAGGATAGCCTTAGCCACTACGGCATTTAAGTAGGCATCATGTGCATGGTGGTAGTCGTTGATTTCCCGTATCTTGTATAACCTAAATTCTTTACGGAAGTTGGAAACCAGGTTGGATTTCAAAGTGATGATTTTGACGGTACGGTTCTTCTTATCCTTCTCATTCACTTCTGTATTATAGCGAGCATCTAAGATCTGAGCAACGTGTTTTGTGATTTGACGTGTTTCAACTAGTTGGCGTTTGATGAAGCCAACTTTATCTCGCTCATCTAGCCCGCCACGTTCAGCTTTGGTTAAATTATTAAATTTACGTTCTGAAATCAATTTGGAATCCAACAATTGTTGCCAAAAGGCTTTTCTTTTTTGAACGACTTCTAAACGTGGAACATTATCGGATTTCCCACGATTATCCTTTGAACTAGTCAAGACACGGTTATCAAGAGAATCATCCTTGATAAAGGCCTGTGGGATGATGTGGTCAATGTCATAGCTGCTCAGTTGGTTGATGTCAAGAGGTTTCCCAGTATACATATCCCTCCCATTTTGGAGATAGTAGAGGAAGAGACGGTCATTTTGAAGTTGAATATTATCTGTAGGATGCTCTTTTAATATATTCGAATCAAGCCCAGGTGCTAAATTTTTCAGTGCATCTTCAATGCGCTTATATCTTTGTTGAGAATTCTTTTTCCCCCGGGCAGTTGTCTGATTTTCTCGTGCCATCTCAATCACAATGGACTCAGGAGCATGGCCCATAACCTTGACAAGTTCATCAACAATCTTGATACTTTGTAAAATTCCCTTTTTAATGGCAGGGCTTCCTGGGAGTTCTCGGACAACTTGCTTCACACCATCAATCTCACCAACCACTTGTGCTTTTTGGATAATTTCTTTGAAAGAAAGTCCGTCATCGTTGATTAACTGCATAAAGTTGCGATTGATTTGACCGTCATCAATCAGATAATCAAGAATCGTTTTGCCAGTTTGTTTATCACAGATACCGTTAATCAGCTTGGCAGAGAGTTTTCCCCAACCAGTATAATGTCGACGAGTTAGTGCCTTGATGACTTTTTCATCAAAGAGAGAGTCATATTGTGCAAGACGCTGCTTAATCATCTCGCGGTCTTCAAAGATAGTTAGCGTGTGGACGATGTTTTCAAGAATCTCTTCATTTTTGGAATCATCCATAAACTCCTTATCCTTGATAATCTTGAGCAAATCATGGTAAGTAGAAAGACTAGCGTTAAATTGTTTTTCAATTCCTTTTAGTTCGATTCCATCGTAACCATCAACATTGTGTAGATAATGAATGATGTCTTTTTCAGTTACTTTTCTTTTCTCTTTGAATAATTGATTGACAATTTGCTTCTTCTGCCCACTATCAAGGAATTGATAGTTTCTCAATCCTTCCGCAATAAATTTTACTTTTGTTAATTCATTATAGACAGCAAATGTTTCATACAAGAGACTGTGCTTAGGCAAAACTTTTTCCTCTGGTAAATACAAATCATAGTTAGTCATCTTATTGATGAATTCTTCTGCAGAGCTTGACTTATCAACAATTTCCTCAAAATTCCAAGGTCGGATTGCTTGGTCAGAATTTCGAGTAAGCCAAGCAAAATCACGATTGCCACGAGCCAATGGTCCAACGTAATAAGGAATACGGAAGGTTAAGATTTTCTCTATCTTTTCTTTATTGTCCTTCAGAAATGGATAATGTTCTCCTTGCCGACGGAGAATGGCATTCATTTCTTGAAGATGAATTTGATGAGGAATAGAACCATTATCAAAAGTGCGTTGTTTTCTCAAGAAATCTTCACGTTCAATTTTCTCAAGGAAATAATCTGTTCCTTCGAATTTAGAGAGAAGATTTTTGATATATTTGTAAAATGCTTCTTGTGTGGTCTTACCATCGATATATCCAGCATACCCATCTTTAGATTGGTCAGAAAAAACTTCATCATATTTTTCTGGAAGATTGTTTTTGATGAATTGTTTTAAAGCTACCAAGTCTTTTTGGTGATTTTCATAGCGCTCAATCATAGATGCTGATAATGGAGCCTTGGTTGAAGGATCTGTGACAGTCAAAATGTCTGATAGAAGAATAGCATCATAGAGTTTTTTAGCAACTAGGAAAAGGTCTGCAAAGTCATCTCCAATTTGTCCGAGCAAGTTTTCCAAATCCTCATCATAGGTATCTTTAGAAAATTGTAGCGGAGCTTTTTCTCCTAAGTCAAAATGTTTTTTAAAATCAGCTTGATTTCCTACAATCAACTTGAGAAATTCTGAAAACAAACCAGTGGACTTTTCGTCAGGAAAGAGTTTTAGAACGCGTTCTCTCTTTGCAGATTTACTAATTTTATCGGTAAAAATTGCTTCTACTTGTGCGTTTTGCCCACTAAGTGAACTTTCTTCAAAGGTGTTGCCGTAAATGCTTATAAACTCGTTAAAGATTTTTTGAATATCATTATTTTTTATATCGAAAGCTTCTTCATATAAAAAATGCCCACGGTATTTAATCATATGAGCTGATGCTAGATAGATCAAGCGCAAGTCAGCTTTTTCTTTCGAATCAGCCAGTTGCTTTCTCAAATGATAGATAGTTGGAAATTGCTTATGGTATTCTTTTTCTTCTGCCAAGGTAGCAAAAATAGGGTATTTACTCCCTCTTTTATCCTCAGGAATTAAAAAGGAGTCATCCAATCGATGAAAGAAACTACTATCGACCTTGTTCATTTCCTCGGCAAAGATTTCTTGAAGATAGCGAAGACGATTTTTCCGGCGAGTATAGCGACGACGTGCAGTTCGTTTAAGGCGTCTAGCCTCAGCAGTAGTTCCCTCATCAAACAATAGAGCCCCGATGAGATTTTTCTTGATAAATCGTTTATCAGTATTGCCCAGAACTTTCATCTTTTTCGATGGGACTTTATAATCGTCAGTGATAACGCTCCATCCGACGCTATTAGTTCCGATATCAAGTGCGATAGAGTAATTTTTGTTTTCCATGTATAAAAACCTCCGTTGTATTTGTATTAAGATATAATTTAAAAATTAAGAAATGAGAGCTTTGATTAGGTCAATGCACCCATTTATAAACTTTACTAACTCAGTTAGAATAGCTAAATTATCTTTAGTGAATTTGAATTTCCTCAAAATATTCTCCGTAAAATATAACTTTATTAAATTAAATCATTCTAACTAAAGATTTCAATAGAATAATGATGAAATATCGGTAAAAATGTGCTAAAATCGATTATAAGTTATATTTTAGTTTTAGAACTGTATTGTTTCAAATGAGGATAAACTAGCTTTTTGTCGTATCTGTAAAATAATTTACATTTCACTTGATAATCTTTGACAAGTATAGTACAATGAAGTTGTTGGAACTATTCGAAACAACACAGCAAAGTTAAAATAAGGCTTTGTCCGTACACAACTTGAAAAAGTGCGCACCGATTCGGTGCTTTTTATTTTATTATACTAACTCATTGTACTCCTATTTTTAGAAAAAAACAAATAATATCGTAGCGCTTTCATAAAATTCGAGATCAATTCGATGGAGCTTGTAAGTGGGTTAACTGAGAAATATGATTTCCTTTTGTTGGTTTATATGTTCGGGATGATAGCAATACAAAATAAAAAGAACTGGGATAATTAACTATCCTAGTTCTTTTTTATATGAACTGTTCTTCTATTCTCCCTCAGCTAACTCTTTTCCGAGTTGGATGAGGTAGTCTTTCAAGTCGTCTTTAACTTGTGGGTGTTTGAGAGCGTAGTCGATAGATGTTTTCATAAAGCCAAACTTGTCTCCGACATCGTAACGAGCTCCCTTGAATTCACGAGCAAATACACGTTGTGTTTTATTGAGGGTATCGATTGCATCTGTCAGCTGAATTTCATTTCCTGCACCTGGAGCTTGGTTTTCAAGGATTTGGAAAATTTCAGGTGTGAGGAGGTAGCGTCCGATGATAGCAAGGTCGCTAGGAGCATCCTCTGGCGCAGGTTTTTCAACGAAGGTTTCAACGCTGTAAAGACCGTCTTTCCCTTCTCCTTGCGGAGCAATAACCCCATAAGCAGAGACTTCGTCGTGAGGGACTGGCATGACAGCGATAGTAGACGCGTGGGTACGCTCGTAGTCATCCATGAGTTGTTTGGTAAGCGGAACAGCCTTTTCGTCCGTGATATCCATTAAGTCATCGCCAAGCATAACGACAAAAGGTTCATTTCCAACGAAAGCTTTGGCTTGCAAGACAGCATCTCCGAGACCACGTGGATGTGTTTGACGGATAAAATGCAGGCGCATGCCAGTTGTCTCATCAACCAGCTTCAAAAGATCTGTTTTCCCTTTTTCTTTGAGGTTATATTCCAATTCAAAGTTTGAGTCGAAATGGTCCTCGATAGAACGTTTTGACTTACCAGTAACAACCAAGATATCTTCGATTCCAGACTTGAGGGCTTCTTCAACGATAAACTGGATAGTTGGCTTGTCTACGATTGGCAACATTTCCTTGGCCAAGGCCTTAGTTGCTGGGAGGAAACGAGTTCCCAATCCAGCGGCAGGGATGACTGCTTTTCTGACTTTTTGTTTCATGATGTTCCTTTCTATAAGGGTCTACGACCATTCGTTTTCTGCTTTAAATTCATTGCTCATGATGTCAGTGATTGCTTCTTTGATATTGACACCTTCATAGATCACTCGGTAAATAGCCTGTGTGATTGGCATGTAGACACCCAATTCCTGAGCCAGTTCGTATGCTGCTCGCGTTGTTGAAATGCCTTCGATGACCATGCCCATATTAGCTTCGATGTCTGCGAGGGATTCTCCACGACCGAGAGCATCACCGGCCCTCCAGTTACGAGAGTGGACAGATGTCCCCGTTACAATCAAATCTCCAACTCCAGAAAGACCGCTATAAGTCAGAGGGTTAGCTCCTAGAGCGACTCCTAGACGGGTGATTTCCGCCAAGCCACGTGCGATGATGGCCGCCTTGGCATTGTCGCCAAACCCTAGACCATGTAGTGCCCCAGCACCAACTGCAATGATGTTTTTGAGAGCACCAGCGGTTTCAACCCCGATAACATCCGTATTAGTATAGAGACGGAAGTAGTGATTGCTAAAGAGATTTTGGACGTACTGGGCAGTTTCAAGATCTTTGGAGGCTGCGGTAATCAAGGTAATATCGCGTACAATCGTTTCCTCAGCGTGACTCGGTCCTGAAACAACAACGACTTCACTACGAAGGTCAGCTGGGATTTCCTCTTCAAGAATGGTTGAGAGGCGTTTGTGGCTATCTGGTTCCAATCCTTTGGAGGCATGCATGATGACAACTTTGTGATCGAGCACCTTTGCCACTTGTTGGGCAACCAGTCTCGTTACTTTTGTTGGGACCACAAATAAAATAGCATCCACATCCTTTAGTGTTTCTTCCAAGTCATGATAGGCTTTGATTTTTTCGTCGAGTAGGATATCTTTGAAGTAGCGTTTGTTTGTATGTTGGTTATTGATTTCATCAATTTGGTCAGAAATATTTCCCCAAATTCGAACCTCGTGTCCATTGTCGTTTAGGACCTGCGAAAGGGCAGTTCCCCAAGAACCAGGACCCAAGACAGCGATGGTTTGTTTCTTCATCTTTTCCTCCTTGTAAGAGTTCTTCCTTTCATTTTACCATAAAAAGCCTTTTCATGCATCACCTGTAGATGAGAGCGCACTAATTTATAATAAGGAGACTTCTTTGACAAGATGTCTCTTTTTTGCTAGAATAGCATCAATATGAACGAATGAGAAGGAGCTGACGCAGGATGTCGCTCCCTTTATCTATTTTATTAGGAGGAAATATGCTGATTAAAAAAATAAAAACCTATAAATGGCAGGCCTTGGCATCCTTAATGATGACAGGTTTGATGGTTGCGAGTTCGCTCTTGCAACCGCGCTATTTGCAAGAGGTGTTAGAGGCTTTGTTGGCTGGTCAAAATGAGGCTATTTATAGTATTGGCGCTTGGCTGATAGGAGTAGCCCTAGTCGGTCTGGTTGCAGGTGGGGTCAATGTAACACTTGCAGCCTATATTGCTCAAGGAGTGTCTTCGGACCTTCGTGAAGACGCTTTTCGCAAGATCCAGACTTTTTCTTATGCCAATATTGAGCAGTTTAATGCGGGTAATCTTGTCGTCCGAATGACCAATGATATCAACCAAATTCAGAACGTGGTGATGATGGCTTTTCAAATCCTCTTCCGTCTCCCTCTTCTTTTTATTGGTTCCTTTATCTTGGCGGTTCACACTCTTCCGTCACTTTGGTGGGTGATTGTCCTCATGGTGCTCCTAATCTTTGCACTAACAGCCATCATGATGGGGATGATGGGGCCACGATTTGCTAAGTTTCAAACCCTTCTTGAACGGATCAATGCTATCGCTAAGGAAAATCTACGTGGTGTGCGCGTGGTTAAATCCTTTGTGCAGGAAAAAGCACAATTTGACAAATTTACCGATGTTTCTGATGAACTTCTCGGCCAAAATCTTTATATCGGTTATGCCTTCTCAGTTATAGAACCCGTTATGATGCTAGTCGGCTATGGAGCGGTCTTCCTCTCTATCTGGTTAGTGGCAGACATGGCTCAGTCAGATCCATCTGTTGTGGGCTCTATTGCTTCCTTTATCAACTATCTCAGCCAGATTATCTTTACCATTATCATGGTTGGATTTTTAGGAAATTCTGTCAGTCGTGCCATGATTTCCTTGCGTCGTATCCGCGAGATTCTAAATACCGAGCCAGCGATGACCTTTAAAGATCTCCCAGACGAAGAGTTAGAAGGAAGTCTCTCTTTTGAAAATGTAACCTTCACCTATCCCAATGACGATGAGCCTATGCTGAAGAATGTAACCTTTGAAATTGCGCCTGGTCAGATGGTGGGTGTGGTTGGAGCGACTGGAGCAGGGAAGTCTACCTTGGCTCAGTTAATTCCACGACTGTTTGATCCACAAGAGGGGTCTATTAAGATTGGTGGCAAGGATATTCGAGATGTCAGCGAGGGAACCTTGCGTAAAACAGTTTCCATTGTCTTGCAACGTGCTATTCTCTTTAGCGGAACCATTGCAGATAATCTTCGTCAAGGAAAAGGAAATGCCAGCGTGTCAGAAATGGAACGTGCAGCACGAATTGCTCAAGCCAGCGAATTTATCGGGCGTATGGAAAACAAATTTGAGAGTCAGGTCGAAGAACGTGGCACCAACTTTTCTGGTGGACAAAAGCAACGGATGTCCATTGCCCGTGGGATTGTCAGCAATCCCCGTATCCTGATTTTTGACGATTCGACTTCAGCCCTAGATGCCAAGTCAGAAAGACTCGTGCAGGAAGCTTTGAATAAAGATCTGAAAGGGACAACAACTATTATCATCGCTCAAAAGATCAGTTCAGTCGTCCATGCGGACAAGATTTTGGTCTTGGATCAAGGGCGTTTGATTGGAGAAGGACGGCATGCAGATTTGGTAGCTAACAATGCCGTCTACCGCGAAATCTACGAAACACAAAAGGGAAAGGAGGAATAAAATGAAAACCGTTCGATTTTTCTGGAATTATTTTAAAGTTTACAAGTTCTCCTTTGTCATTGTGGTTCTGATGGTTGCAGTTGCGACGATTGCCCAAGCCCTCTTTCCAGTTTTTTCAGGTCAAGCAGTGACAGAGCTCGCTAACCTAGTTCTGGCTTATCAAAATGGAACTTCCGAACTAGCCTGGCAGAGTTTGTCAGCTCTGATGCTGAATCTAGCTCTAGTTGTCCTCGCCTTAGTGGTATCCAGTTTGATTTACATGACCTTGATGACCCGTGTGATTGCTGAGTCAACAAATGAGATGCGTAAGGGCCTCTTTGGCAAACTCTCTCGTTTGACGGTTTCTTTCTTTGACCGCCATCAGGATGGCGATATCCTTTCTCGCTTCACGAGTGACTTGGACAACATCCTTCAAGCCTTCAATGAAAGCCTAGTTCAGGTTATGAGCAATATTGCTCTTTACATCGGTTTGATTTTTGTCATGTTTTCAAGAAATGTGACGCTCGCCCTGATAACAGTAGCCAGTACTCCAGTAGCCTTTCTCATGTTGGTTTTCATCGTGAAAATGGCCCGCAAATACACTAATCTCCAGCAAAAAGAGGTAGGGAAACTCAACGCCTACATGGACGAAAGTATTTCAGGGCAGAAAGCTGTTATCGTACAAGGAATTCAAGACGACATCGTAGCAGGCTTTGTGGAGCAAAATGAGCGCGTGCGCAAGGCAACCTTTAAAGGGAGAATGTTCTCAGGCATCCTCTTTCCTGTTATGAATGGGATGAGCTTGGTCAATACGGCCATCGTCATTTTTGCAGGTTCGGCTGTCTTGCTGAACGATCCAAGTATCGAAACAACGACAGCCCTAGGTTTGATTGTCATGTTTACTCAATTTTCTCAGCAGTACTACCAGCCGATTATCCAGGTGGCTGCGAGTTGGGGGAGCCTCCAGTTGGCCTTTACTGGGGCAGATCGTATCCAAGAAATGTTCGATGCAGAAGAAGAGATTCGTCCGCAAAATGCGCCTGCCTTTACGGAATTGCGAGAAGGCGTTGAAATCAGTCACATTGATTTCTCTTATGTGCCAGACAAGCCGATTTTAAAAGATGTTAGCATTTCAGCTCCTAAGGGGCAGATGATAGCAGTTGTCGGTCCGACTGGCTCGGGAAAAACGACCATCATGAACCTCATCAATCGTTTCTACGATGTGGATGCAGGCAGCATTTGCTTTGATGGCAAAGACATCCGTGACTACGACTTGGACAGCCTGCGGAGCAAGGTCGGGATTGTCTTGCAGGATTCGGTCTTGTTTAGTGGAACGATCCGAGACAATATCCGCTTTGGTGTGCCAGATGCCAGTCAGGAAATGGTCGAAGCAGCTGCCAAGGCAACTCATATTCATGACTACATTGAAAGCTTGCCTGACAAGTATGATACCCTTATTGATGATGAGCAAAACATCTTCTCAACTGGTCAGAAACAATTGATTTCCATCGCCCGGACCTTGATGACAGATCCCCAAGTCCTAATCTTAGATGAAGCGACTTCCAATGTGGATACTGTAACAGAAAGCAAGATTCAACATGCCATGGAGGCCGTTGTAGCAGGACGAACCAGTTTTGTTATTGCCCATCGTCTCAAAACCATCCTCAATGCCGATCAGATTATTGTCCTCAAAGATGGAGAGGTCATTGAACGTGGAAATCATCACGAGTTGCTCAAGCTCGGCGGTTTCTACTCGGAACTGTATCACAATCAATTTGTTTTCGAATAGAAAAGTTGTCCTTATTGGGCAGCTTTTTCTTGTCCATAAAAAATACTTATCACGGTCTTTAAAAAAACATATTAGACAGGAAAGGGTTGGAGTGATAAGATAAGACTGTCGCAAGAAAATCGAAAGGAGACACATCATGGCTAGAACGGTTGTAGGAGTTGCTGCAAATCTATGTCCTGTAGATGCAGAAGGGAAAAACATTCACTCATCTGTATCTTGTAAATTTGCAGAGAGCATTCGTCAAGTCGGTGGTCTCCCTTTAGTAATTCCTGTAGGAGATGAGTCCATTGTGCGCGATTATGTGGAAATGATTGACAAACTCATCTTGACAGGTGGGCAAAATGTCCATCCTCAGTTTTACGGGGAGAAAAAGACTATTGAGAGTGATGATTACAACCTTGTACGCGATGAGTTTGAACTAGCTCTCTTGAAAGAAGCGCTCCGTCAGAATAAACCAATTATGGCAATCTGTCGTGGTGTTCAGCTGGTCAATGTTGCTTTTGGTGGCACTCTCCACCAAGAAATTGAAGGTCACTGGCAAGGCTTGCCTTTTGGGACATCTCATACTATTGAGACAGTAGAAGGAAGCGTGGTGGCTAAGTTGTTTGGCAAAGAAAGTCAGGTCAACTCAGTCCATCGTCAGAGTATCAAAGATCTGGCACCTAATTTCCGTGTGACAGCGGTGGACCCTCGAGATCAGACAGTGGAAGCGATTGAGTCTGTCGACGAGCATCGTATTATCGGTTTACAGTGGCACCCAGAGTTCCTGGTCAATGAAGAAGATGGCAATTTAGAATTATTTGAGTATTTATTAAATGAATTGTAACGGTTAGAATCTCTAGCCGTTTTTTTGTCTTATTTCGTTCAAATTTTAATATTGTAACATTTTTTACGCAAATGTTTAAATTATGATAAAATTTGGAAAAATTCAGTATAAAAACTTGAAAAAATCTAAGGTAAGGGTTATGATAGAAGAGAAGAAATTTTGGAGGAATATTATGTCACATATTAAATTTGATTATTCAAAAGTATTAGATAAATTTGTTGCACCACATGAACTAGATTATATGCAGCCTCAAGTGACTGCAGCAGATTCTGCTCTGAGAAATGGTACAGGTCCTGGGGCAGAAATGACTGGCTGGTTGAACTTACCTGAAGAATATGACAAAGATGAATTTGCTCGTATTCAAAAGGCTGCTGCTAAAATCCAATCTGATAGTGAGGTATTGATCGTAATCGGTATTGGTGGTTCCTATTTAGGAGCTCGTGCAGCTATTGATTTCTTGAATAATTCATTTGTAAACTTGCAAAGAAAGGAAGAACGCAAGGCACCTCAGATCCTCTATGCTGGAAACTCTATCTCTTCAAGCTATTTGGCTGATTTGGTAGACTATGTATCAGACAAAGATTTCTCAGTAAACGTGATTTCTAAATCAGGTACAACAACTGAACCGGCTATTGCTTTCCGTGTCTTCAAAGAACTCTTGGTTAAGAAGTACGGTCAAGAAGAAGCTAACCAACGTATCTACGCAACTACAGACCGCGCTAAAGGTGCAGTTAAAGTTGAAGCAGATGCTAATGGCTGGGATACTTTTGTAGTGCCTGATAGTGTAGGTGGTCGTTTTACAGTATTGACAGCAGTGGGGCTCTTGCCAATCGCAGCTGCAGGAGCTGATATCAGCAAGTTAATGGAAGGAGCAAATGCTGCTCGCAAGGCTTATGCTTCTGATAAGTTGGCTGAAAATGAAGCATATCAATATGCAGTTGTACGCAATATCTTGTACCGTAAAGGTTATCTGACAGAAGTTCTAGCTAACTATGAACCATCTCTGCAATACTTCTCTGAGTGGTGGAAGCAACTGGCTGGTGAGTCAGAAGGGAAAGACCAAAAAGGGATTTATCCAACTTCAGCTAACTTCTCAACAGACTTGCACTCTCTGGGACAATTTATCCAGGAAGGTACCCGTATCCTCTTTGAAACAGTTATCCGTGTAGATAAACCTCGCAAAAATGTGCTGATTCCTGAATTGGCAGAAGACTTGGACGGTCTTGGCTACTTGCAAGGAAAAGATGTTGACTTTGTCAATAAAAAAGCTACAGATGGAGTGCTGTTAGCACACACTGATGGTGGAGTTCCAAATATGTTTGTGACACTGCCTGAGCAAGATGAGTTCACTTTGGGCTACACTATTTACTTCTTTGAGTTGGCTATTGCTCTTTCTGGCTACCTGAATGGTATCAATCCATTTGACCAGCCTGGAGTTGAAGCTTATAAGAAAAACATGTTTGCTCTTCTTGGGAAACCAGGCTTTGAAGAGCTGGGTGCTGAGTTGAATGCACGCCTTTGATTCTCATATGCTTTGAGTTCATTTAGAATATAAAAAGATCCACAAGTTCATTTCTTGTGGATTTTTAGTACAAGCCTCTTAATTAGTTTATTATTTTTTTTAAAAGTGTAAAAAAGAGTGTCTTAATTCTTTTATGAAAGCGCTGTATAATTGCCTTGTAAATAAAATTTGAGAGGTATCAAAATGAATGATTGGTTAAACATAAAAGGCAAAACAGTTCTTGTGACTGGCGCGTCATCTGGGATCGGTAAGGCAATCGTTGAAGAATTGCTGGAATTAGGAGTCAATGTAGCGAATTTTGATCTTAGCGACAACGATTTGCGTCACCCGAATCTATTATTTGTAAAAGTTGATGTAACTTCTCGCTCTGAAGTAGAAGAGGGTGTTGCCAAAATAGTTGAAAGATTTGGCAATATTGATGCGGTAGTCAATAATGCAGGGATTAATGTTCCCAGATTATTAATTGATGCAGAAAATCCTAAAGGTCCTTACGAGTTAGACGATGAAACGTTTGAAAAAGTAACAATGATTAATCAAAAAGGTTTGTATTTGGTTAGTCAGGCAGTAGGACGTATTTTAGTGAAAAATGGAAAAGGTGTAATTGTGAACATGGCTTCAGAAGCAGGCTTGGAAGGTTCTGAAGGACAAAGTGCCTATGCTGCCACAAAAGCAGCAGTCTATAGTTACACTCGTTCATGGGCAAAAGAGCTGGGTAAGCATGGTGTACGTGTGGTTGGAATTGCTCCAGGAATTATGGAAGCTACGGGACTTCGAACTCTTTCTTATGAGGAAGCTCTTGCTTATACCCGTGGAAAGACGGTAGAAGATATTCGAGCTGGTTATGCTTCAACTTCAACAACTCCTTTGGGACGAAGTGGTAAACTACGGGAAGTAGCTGACCTTGTAGCATTCTATATTTCAGACCGTTCTAGCTATATAACTGGAGTCACTACAAATATTGCCGGAGGGAAAACTCGCGGTTAAAAAAATGAAGGTGAGGAAGAGAGTTGACCATAGTAAATCGATGGTATAATATTTTAGAAAAAATGGTCTCACAGCCAACTTATTCCTTGGTAGATATGCGCTCAGAGCTGGATATTAGTATGCAAACCTTGCAAAAGAGTATCCAACAATTAAATGATGTTTTGGCTCCGAGTATCCAGATTATCTCACAAGATGATCAGTTAATGTTAGAGGTGTATGACTATACTGAGTTGGAAAGGATTTTATCTGGTAGTTTAAAACGGGAGAGTGACTTCAATTCTTCCAGTAAAAGAATTGCCTATTTACTAAAACGTTTAATTGAGTCAACCTCCCCTCTTCTTATTGACGACTTGGCTGAGGAAGCAGGTGTTAGTAGAAGTACCCTTAATAAGGATTTAAAACAAGTAAAATCTTTGGCAGAGAGTTACTCTATCACTATTTCAGGAAAGCCCAACCGTGGGCTGGAGGTCTTGGGGTCCGAGCTGAATTTGCGCTTGCTCTATATTCACCAAGTGGCCCCTTACTTTGAAGGAAAGACACTCACCGAGGCAACATCTTCTTTTCTGGAGACGCTACTCCAGGAGTATAAAATCCCGAAAGAAACAAAGGAACTCCTTCGAAAGACCATTTCAATTATGGTGGAGCGTATTCATGCATCTAGGGTGTTGAGTTGCCCTATTCCTTACTATAGGAATGATTTAACAGAGACACCTTTGGTTGAAAAATTAATCTATCATATTGAGATGACTTATAAGATTTCCCTCAGTCAGTTTGAGATAGACTTTTTGTGTTTTCCGTTTAATATCCGTTTTATTGACACTTTAAGCAAGCCGTCTTATCAATCTGAACAGCTTGCAAACATTTTTCAAGGGATTGTCAAGAAAGTCAAAGAAACAATGTTGGTTAACTTTGATGATGAAGAATTATTTGAAGAAATCAAGTCTCATCTAGGCTCCTTAATCAATCGACTGATTTTCCATGTGCAAGCTAATGATATATTCCATGGCGAGGTTCAAACTCAATATCCTTTTGCTTTTGAAATGGCGAAAATTGCTGGAGAAGAACTATCTGCAATTTTTGGTTCTGAATTGGAATTATCTGAAATCGGATATCTGGCTTTGTATTTTGAAATGATTTTAAGAAAGCAAAACTCTGTTGTAAATGGTTCTCGCAAGCAGATAGCTGTAGTTTGCACAACAGGAAGAGGAACTGCTGCGATGATTATTCAGCAACTCAGACGAATTCTTGGAAATGATGTAGACATTACTCAGTATTCTGAAGAGGATTTTAATCTGGATTTGAATCAGGACTATTTCGCGATTTTTACGACAGTTCCTCTAAAATATAAAGATTCTAAATCTCCAGTCATTCAAGTTAATCATCTTTTTGATGATCAATGGCTGCAGGAAGAATGGCAGAGGGCCAATGCTTTTCATCAAAAAAATCTAGAAACAGTCAGCTTACGTTTTCTTCGTTTGACTCCCCAAAAAACCTATCAGCAATACTTGCTAAATATGGTTGCAGAGTTAGAGAAACTTCAGATGATTGATGAAGGTTTTAGAAATCGGATAATTGATAGGGATAAAAAACAATCAACCATTTTTGGTGGAGGAATTGCCTTCCCCCATACAATTAACCAGGGTTATGCAAAGACTATTTTAATGTTTGGAAAGCTAGAAGAGCCTTATCAAAAAGGAGATGATTGGATTGAATTTATCTTTCTAGTCGCCATTCCCTCAGAAATTGAAAGCAAAATGGAGAGTGAATTGCTGGAATTGTATGACGACATTTTTCGAATTGCAGGAGAGCCTTCTCTAAAAGAAGCATTGAGGGCTGTAGAAACAGAGACAGAGTTTCTATCATTTTCTAAGAGCAAAGGAGTATTTTAATGAATTCGCTAATAATTTTCGCTGTATTTGTCATGGCAGCTTATATATTTCAAATGTTCCTCGGCTGGCAGCAACTCAAAGACTTCAATAAGACCTATACGATGCTCCGAAAACTGGGGCGCGTAGCGATTGGCAGGAAGTCCGGAAGAATCAAATCCGGTACGATTGTCATGTTCGCGGTTGATGAAAACGGTCGGGTTCTTAAAGCTAGCAAAATGCAAGGAGTCACAATCTTAGCACGTTTTCAAAATATGGACGATTATGTTGGAGAAGACATCCATTATTTTGACAAGTATAATCCTCTTGTGAGAAAAGAAAATAAGTTGATGCAATCAGCCATAGAAGATGCTAGAAAAGTCTATCTTTGGAATGAGGCAGGTATTGAGAAAGAGACAAGTTCATCTGATTCTTTTCTGGGATTCGGCTTTTATGCGAATTACTTACAATTATCTATTAAACAGTTATTTAAAAAAAATAAGAAAGGGAGTTCCTTATGAATCACATTACAAATTTTGCAGAGAGTTTTATGAAACTCTTCCAATTAGGTGGAGAAACCTTTATTAGCTGGATGACAAATATTGTACCGCTTGTCTTGATGCTATTGATTGCAATGAATACCCTTATCGCTTTCTTGGGAGAAGAGAAGGTCAATTCCCTGGCTAAGATTTCTGCCAAAAATCCTGTTAGCCGGTATATGATTTTACCTTTCATTTCTGCCTTTATGCTGGGGAATCCGATGGCAATCAGTATGGGACGTTTCTTACCAGAATATTATAAACCTAGTTTTGTAGCAGCTCAGATGCAGTTCTGCCACACTTCAAATGGTGTATTTCCGCATATCAATCCTGGGGAATTGTTTGTATGGATGGGAATTGCAACAGGAATTCAAACTTTAGGTTTAAGTCAAATGGACTTAGCCATTCGTTACATGCTTGTTGGGCTTGTCATGAACTTTGTAGGCGGTTGGGTGACCGATTTTACAACTGCTTATGTAGCAAAACAGCAAGGTGTTACCTTGAGTAAAACATTTGATTTATAGAAAGAGTGAAATTATGTCATATAAGAGTATAAAAGTTGTTAAAGGAAATGGCGGTTTCGGAGGACCTTTGGTCATTACACCTAGTGAAGCTAAGCATAAATTCATCTATATCACTGGCGGAGGAGAAAAGCCAGATATTGTAGATAAAATTGCTGATTTGACCGGTATGGAAGCTGTTAATGGGTTTAAAACTTCTATCCCAGATGAGGAAATTGCTTTAGCAATCGTGGATTGTGGCGGTACTCTTCGCTGTGGTATTTATCCTAAAAAGGGGATCCCTACAATAAATATTGTCGCTACAGGGAAAAGTGGGCCTCTAGCTCAATATATAACCGAGGAAATCTATGTGTCAGCAGTTGGCCTTAATCAAATTTCTGCTGCTAATGAAGACGAAAAAGCGACAACTGTGGTAACAGAAAAGCCAACTTACGATACTAGTAAAAAAATTACAGAGCAAAAAGCTGAAACAAGTATTGTAGCAAGAATTGGGATGGGCGCTGGGAAGGTCGTTGCGACTTTCAACCAGGCTGCTCGTGAAGCCATCCAAACAATGCTCAACACGATCATTCCTTTCATGGCCTTTGTTTCCTTGCTGATTGGGGTTATTCAAGGTTCAGGTGTTGGAAATTGGCTGGCAAAATTAATGGTTCCCCTAGCTGGGAACATCTGGGGACTCATTTTGATTGGCTTTATCTGTTCCTTGCCATTCCTATCTCCTTTGTTAGGCCCCGGAGCTGTTATCAGTCAGATTATTGGAACCTTAATTGGAGTTGAAATCGGCAAAGGGACTATTCCGCCCCAAATGGCTCTGCCAGCTATATTTGCTATCAACACTCAAAACGGTTGTGATTTCATTCCTGTAGCACTCGGTCTATCTGAAGCCAAGGCTGAAACAGTTGAGGTTGGTGTCCCTTCTGTGCTTTATTCACGCTTTCTCAATGGTGTTCCGCGGGTGCTAGTAGCTTGGATAGCTAGTATTGGCCTTTATCAGTAAACTTTTGATAGATGCACGTAAACATAGCAACTATTATGTTAAACTTATCTATAAGCATAAGTTTATGACAGATTTGAGAAAGGATGAATAGGAATTAGATGAAGAAAATTTTTGAAGCTAAAGTAATTCAAGTGGGGCCTGAAGCTCAGAATATGATTCAAGATGCCAATATGCTCATTTTGTTTGGAGAAGAAGCTCCGGAAGACTTAGCAGAGTATTGTTTTAAAATCGATAACAAAAATCTTCTAGGTGCAATACTAGAAGGTGGAAAGCTGGTGGTAGATAGTCAGGAATATTCGATTACTGCCGTAGGAAATGTAGTAGAAAAAAATTTAACTGGACTGGGCCATATCACGATTTCTTTTGATGGTTCAAAAGAGGGCAGCCTGCCGGGCACTCTCCATGTTGCAGCAGACCAAGCAGTAGTAATTGAAAAGGACTCTACCATTCAGATTTTCGAAACTGCTTGACCATAATAAAATTTCAAATCAAGCAATTTAGAAAAATAAAAGTCTAAAAAATTGATTCAGAGCTTGGACAAAAAGTCCAGGCTTCTGGGTCTAAATTAGAAAAAATAGATGACGCAGTGGTTGATTGGCAAGTCAATCAAACTAGCCAGTCAGTGCAAGGGAATTCCCAGCAGATGGATCCACAAGGGGTGCCTGAACAGAAGGGAAAGACCAAAAAGGTATTTACCCAACTTCAGCTAACTTCTCAACTGACTTGCACTCACTTGGTCAATTTATCCAAGAAGGAACTCGTATCATGTTCGAAACAGTTGTCCGTGTTGACAAACCACGTAAGAACGTGATCATTCCTACTTTGGAAGAAGACCTTGACGGACTTGGTTACCTTCAAGGAAAAGACGTTGACTTTGTAAACAAAAAAGCGACTGATGGTGTTCTTCTTGCCCACACTGACGGTGATGTGCCAAACATGTACGTAACTCTTCCTGAGCAAGACGCTTTCACTCTTGGTTACACTATCTACTTCTTCGAATTGGCAATTGCCCTTTCAGGTTACTTGAATGCCATCAACCCATTTGACCAACCAGGTGTTGAAGCATACAAACGCAACATGTTTGCCCTTCTTGGAAAACCAGGATTTGAAGAATTGAGCAAAGAGCTTAACGCACGTCTATAATAGAAGAAAAGAGTGGCTTGCCCACTCTTTTTACTCTCTTTATTCGTAGACATTGGACTCAGGCGAGACTTGTGATATAATATAGAAAGCAAAAAGGCAGACGCCTAGAGACTTTATAGGAGAAACTATGTCAAAAGATATCCGCGTACGCTACGCACCAAGTCCAACAGGACTCCTACACATCGGAAATGCCCGTACAGCATTGTTTAACTACCTTTACGCACGCCATCATGGTGGAACTTTTATCATTCGTATCGAAGATACTGACCGTAAACGCCATGTTGAGGATGGAGAACGCTCACAACTTGAAAATCTTCGCTGGTTGGGCATGGATTGGGATGAAAGCCCAGAAACTCATGAAAATTACCGCCAATCAGAGCGTTTGGAACTCTATCAAAGATACATCGACCAATTGCTAGCTGAAGGAAAAGCCTACAAATCTTACGTTACAGAAGAAGAGTTGGCGGCTGAGCGCGAACGTCAAGAAGCAGCAGGTGAAACACCACGTTACATCAATGAATATCTTGGCATGAGCGAAGAAGAAAAAGCAACTTACATCGCAGAACGTGAAGCAGCCGGTATCATCCCAACTGTTCGTTTGGCTGTTAACGAGTCTGGTATCTACAAATGGCATGATATGGTCAAAGGTGATATCGAGTTTGAAGGTGGCAACATCGGTGGTGACTGGGTTATCCAAAAGAAAGATGGTTACCCAACATACAATTTTGCCGTTGTGATCGATGACCACGATATGCAAATCTCTCACGTTATCCGCGGTGATGACCATATTGCTAATACTCCAAAACAACTCATGGTCTATGAAGCGCTTGGTTGGGAAGCACCAGAGTTTGGTCACATGACTTTGATCATCAACTCTGAAACGGGTAAAAAATTGTCTAAACGTGACACCAATACCCTTCAGTTTATAGAAGACTACCGTAAAAAAGGCTATTTGCCAGAAGCAGTCTTTAACTTTATCGCCCTTCTTGGTTGGAATCCAGGTGGCGAAGATGAAATTTTCTCTCGTGAGGAATTGATTAAACTCTTTGATGAAAATCGTCTCAGCAAGTCACCAGCTGCATTTGATCAGAAGAAACTAGACTGGATGAGCAACGACTACATCAAGAAAGCAGAACTTGCTACTATCTTTGAAATGGCTAAACCTTACTTAGAAGAAGCAGGGCGTTTGACTGACAAGTCTGAAAAAATGGTGGAACTATACAAACCACAAATGAAGTCAGTGGATGAAATCGTTCCATTGACAGATCTTTTCTTCTCAGATTTCCCAGAGTTGACAGACGCTGAGCGTGAGGTCATGGCAGGAGAAACCGTTCCGGTTGTTCTAGAAGCCTTCAAAGCGAAACTAGAAGCGATGACAGATGAGGAATTTGTGACAGAAAACATCTTCCCACAAATCAAAGCAGTCCAAAAAGAAACAGGTATTAAAGGGAAAAACCTCTTCATGCCGATTCGTATTGCTGTATCAGGTGAAATGCATGGACCAGAATTACCAGACACCATTTTCTTACTCGGACGTGAAAAGTCAATTCAGCATATCGATAATATGCTGAAAGAGATCTCCAAATAAAAAGGACTTCCGATGGATACATGGGAAAAGATGTATGAAGAAGCACGAACCTTATTCAATCCCCATGAAGTTTCTGACTTTGTTTATGCTAACCATGTTGTTGCTGCGGTAGAAGCAGAAGATGGTCAGATCTTCACAGGATTTTGTATGGAGGGCACTTGTGGCGTTTTTCATCTCTGTGCAGAACGAGCGGCTCTCTTCAATATATATCAATTTTCAGGACAGACCAAAGTTAAGAAAATCCTCGCCTTTCGAGACAAACCTCCCTACGGCGAAGGATCAGGTATGCCCTGTGGCGCTTGCAGAGAATTTCTCTTAGAATTGAATGCTAAAAATAAAGAAGCAGAGTTCATGATGAACTACGAAACAAGAAAAACAATTAAGGTTGCTGAATTAATCCCTTACTTGTGGGGAGAAGAACGTGCGACTAATTGGCAAGATAAATAGAAGGAGTCAGTTTAACTGGCTCTTTTCCCTAATCTTTTCAGAATTTTGGTAAAGAGGTAAAAAAGTCCTTGACAAAGGTAAAAAAGTAGGTATAATAGAAAGAGTTGAAAAGCTCAGGTCCGTTGGTCAAGGGGTTAAGACACCGCCTTTTCACGGCGGTAACACGGGTTCGAATCCCGTACGGACTATGGTGTATTGCGGTTAAAAAAACTTGAAAAAAGTTTAAAAAATCTGTTGACAGAGGCAGGTAGCTGTGATATACTAATATAGTTGTCGCTCACGAGAGGAGTGAGAGACAAAGACCTTTGAAAACTGAACAAGACGAACCAATGTGCAGGGCACTATAACTGATGTTATAGTACTGAACAATGAAAAAAACAATAAATCTGTCAGTGACAGAAATGAGTGAGAACTCAAACTTTTAATGAGAGTTTGATCCTGGCTCAGGACGAACGCTGGCGGCGTGCCTAATACATGCAAGTAGAACGCTGAAGAGAGGAGCTTGCTCTTCTTGGATGAGTTGCGAACGGGTGAGTAACGCGTAGGTAACCTGCCTGGTAGCGGGGGATAACTATTGGAAACGATAGCTAATACCGCATAAGAGTAGATGTCGCATGACATTTGCTTAAAAGGTGCAATTGCATCACTACCAGATGGACCTGCGTTGTATTAGCTAGTTGGTGAGGTAACGGCTCACCAAGGCAACGATACATAGCCGACCTGAGAGGGTGATCGGCCACACTGGGACTGAGACACGTACCTGCCTGGTAGCGGGGGATAACTATTGGAAACGATAGCTAATACCGCATAAAATGGATTATCGCATGATAATCCATTGAAAGGTGCAAATGCATCACTACCAGATGGACCTGCGTTGTATTAGCTAGTTGGTGGGGTAACGGCTCACCAAGGCGACGATACATAGCCGACCTGAGAGGGTGATCGGCCACACTGGGACTGAGACACGGCCCAGACTCCTACGGGAGGCAGCAGTAGGGAATCTTCGGCAATGGACGGAAGTCTGACCGAGCAACGCCGCGTGAGTGAAGAAGGTTTTCGGATCGTAAAGCTCTGTTGTAAGAGAAGAACGAGTGTGAGAGTGGAAAGTTCACACTGTGACGGTATCTTACCAGAAAGGGACGGCTAACTACGTGCCAGCAGCCGCGGTAATACGTAGGTCCCGAGCGTTGTCCGGATTTATTGGGCGTAAAGCGAGCGCAGGCGGTTAGATAAGTCTGAAGTTAAAGGCTGTGGCTTAACCATAGTACGCTTTGGAAACTGTTTAACTTGAGTGCAAGAGGGGAGAGTGGAATTCCATGTGTAGCGGTGAAATGCGTAGATATATGGAGGAACACCGGTGGCGAAAGCGGCTCTCTGGCTTGTAACTGACGCTGAGGCTCGAAAGCGTGGGGAGCAAACAGGATTAGATACCCTGGTAGTCCACGCCGTAAACGATGAGTGCTAGGTGTTAGACCCTTTCCGGGGTTTAGTGCCGCAGCTAACGCATTAAGCACTCCGCCTGGGGAGTACGACCGCAAGGTTGAAACTCAAAGGAATTGACGGGGGCCCGCACAAGCGGTGGAGCATGTGGTTTAATTCGAAGCAACGCGAAGAACCTTACCAGGTCTTGACATCCCTCTGATCGCTCTAGAGATAGAGTTTTCCTTCGGGACAGAGGTGACAGGTGGTGCATGGTTGTCGTCAGCTCGTGTCGTGAGATGTTGGGTTAAGTCCCGCAACGAGCGCAACCCCTATTGTTAGTTGCCATCATTCAGTTGGGCACTCTAGCGAGACTGCCGGTAATAAACCGGAGGAAGGTGGGGATGACGTCAAATCATCATGCCCCTTATGACCTGGGCTACACACGTGCTACAATGGCTGGTACAACGAGTCGCAAGCCGGTGACGGCAAGCTAATCTCTTAAAGCCAGTCTCAGTTCGGATTGTAGGCTGCAACTCGCCTACATGAAGTCGGAATCGCTAGTAATCGCGGATCAGCACGCCGCGGTGAATACGTTCCCGGGCCTTGTACACACCGCCCGTCACACCACGAGAGTTTGTAACACCCGAAGTCGGTGAGGTAACCTTTTAGGAGCCAGCCGCCTAAGGTGGGATAGATGATTGGGGTGAAGTCGTAACAAGGTAGCCGTATCGGAAGGTGCGGCTGGATCACCTCCTTTCTAAGGATAAGGAACTGCGCATTGGTCTTGTTTAGTCTTGAGAGGTCTTGTGGGGCCTTAGCTCAGCTGGGAGAGCGCCTGCTTTGCACGCAGGAGGTCAGCGGTTCGATCCCGCTAGGCTCCATTGGTGAGAGATCACCAAGTAATGCACATTGAAAATTGAATATCTATATCAAATAGTAACAAGAAAATAAACCGAAACGCTGTAGTATTAAAAGAGTTTATGACTGAAAGGTCAGAAAATAAGGTTAAGTTAATAAGGGCGCACGGTGGATGCCTTGGCACTAGGAGCCGAAGAAGGACGTGACAAACGACGATATGCCTTGGGTAGCTGTAAGTAAGCGATGATCCAGGGATTTCCGAATGGGGGAACCCAGCAGGTGCTACCTGTTACCCATATCTGTTAAGGATATGAGGAGGAAGACGCAGTGAACTGAAACATCTAAGTAGCTGCAGGAAGAGAAAGCAAAAGCGATTGCCTTAGTAGCGGCGAGCGAAACGGCAGAAGGGCAAACCGAAGAGTTTACTCTTCGGGGTTGTAGGACTGCAATGTGGACTCAAAGATTATAGAAGAATGATTTGGGAAGATCAGCCAAAGAGAGTAAGAGCCTCGTATTTAAAATAGTCTTTGTACCTAGCAGTATCCTGAGTACGGCGGGACACGAGAAATCCCGTCGGAATCTGGGAGGACCATCTCCCAACCCTAAATACTCCCTAGTGACCGATAGTGAACCAGTACCGTGAGGGAAAGGTGAAAAGCACCCCGGGAGGGGAGTGAAATAGAACCTGAAACCGTGTGCCTACAACAAGTTCGAGCCCGTTAATGGGTGAGAGCGTGCCTTTTGTAGAATGAACCGGCGAGTTACGATATGATGCGAGGTTAAGTTGAAGAGACGGAGCCGTAGGGAAACCGAGTCTGAATAGGGCGCATTAGTATCATGTCGTAGACCCGAAACCATGTGACCTACCCATGAGCAGGTTGAAGGTGCGGTAAGACGCACTGGAGGACCGAACCAGGGCACGTTGAAAAGTGCTTGGATGACTTGTGGGTAGCGGAGAAATTCCAAACGAACTTGGAGATAGCTGGTTCTCTCCGAAATAGCTTTAGGGCTAGCGTCGACATAAAGATTCTTGGAGGTAGAGCACTGTTTGGGTGAGGGGTCCATCCCGGATTACCAATCTCAGATAAACTCCGAATGCCAAAGAATTATGGTCGGCAGTCAGACTGCGAGTGCTAAGATCCGTAGTCGAAAGGGAAACAGCCCAGACCACCAGCTAAGGTCCCAAAATAATTGTTAAGTGGAAAAGGATGTGGGGTTGCACAGACAACTAGGATGTTAGCTTAGAAGCAGCTATTCATTCAAAGAGTGCGTAATAGCTCACTAGTCGAGTGACCCTGCGCCGAAAATGTACCGGGGCTAAAACAATTTACCGAAGCTGTGGATACCTTTATAGGTATGGTAGGAGAGCGTTCTATGTGTGGAGAAGGTGTACCGTGAGGAGCGCTGGAACGCATAGAAGTGAGAATGCCGGTATGAGTAGCGAAAGACAGGTGAGAATCCTGTCCACCGTAAGACTAAGGTTTCCAGGGGAAGGCTCGTCCGCCCTGGGTTAGTCGGGACCTAAGGAGAGACCGAAAGGTGTATCCGATGGACAACAGGTTGATATTCCTGTACTAGAGTATGTAGTGATGGAGGGACGCAGTAGGCTAACTAAAGCAGACGAATGGAAGTGTCTGTCTAAGCAGTGAGGTGTGAATTGAGTCAAATGCTTAATTCTATAACATTGAGCTGTGATGGGGAGCGAAGTTTAGTAGCGAAGTTAGTGACGTCACACTGCCAAGAAAAGCTTCTAGCGTTAAACATACTCTACCCGTACCGCAAACCGACACAGGTAGTCGAGGCGAGTAGCCTCAGGTGAGCGAGAGAACTCTCGTTAAGGAACTCGGCAAAATGACCCCGTAACTTCGGGAGAAGGGGTGCTGACTTTACGTCAGCCGCAGTGAATAGGCCCAAGCAACTGTTTATCAAAAACACAGCTCTCTGCTAAATCGTAAGATGATGTATAGGGGGTGACGCCTGCCCGGTGCTGGAAGGTTAAGAGGAGTGCTTAGAGGTAACTCGAAGGTATGAATTGAAGCCCCAGTAAACGGCGGCCGTAACTATAACGGTCCTAAGGTAGCGAAATTCCTTGTCGGGTAAGTTCCGACCCGCACGAAAGGCGTAATGATTTGGGCACTGTCTCAACGAGAGACTCGGTGAAATTTTAGTACCTGTGAAGATGCAGGTTACCCGCGACAGGACGGAAAGACCCCATGGAGCTTTACTGCAGTTTGATATTGAGTGTCTGTACCACATGTACAGGATAGGTAGGAGTCTAAGAGATCGGGACGCCAGTTTCGAAGGAGACGTTGTTGGGATACTACCCTTGTGTTATGGCCACTCTAACCCGGATAGGTGATCCCTATCGGAGACAGTGTCTGACGGGCAGTTTGACTGGGGCGGTCGCCTCCTAAAAGGTAACGGAGGCGCCCAAAGGTTCCCTCAGAATGGTTGGAAATCATTCGCAGAGTGTAAAGGTATAAGGGAGCTTGACTGCGAGAGCTACAACTCGAGCAGGGACGAAAGTCGGGCTTAGTGATCCGGTGGTTCCGTATGGAAGGGCCATCGCTCAACGGATAAAAGCTACCCTGGGGATAACAGGCTTATCTCCCCCAAGAGTTCACATCGACGGGGAGGTTTGGCACCTCGATGTCGGCTCGTCGCATCCTGGGGCTGTAGTCGGTCCCAAGGGTTGGGCTGTTCGCCCATTAAAGCGGCACGCGAGCTGGGTTCAGAACGTCGTGAGACAGTTCGGTCCCTATCCGTCGCGGGCGTAGGAAATTTGAGAGGATCTGCTCCTAGTACGAGAGGACCAGAGTGGACTTACCGCTGGTGTACCAGTTGTCTTGCCAAAGGCATCGCTGGGTAGCTATGTAGGGAAGGGATAAACGCTGAAAGCATCTAAGTGTGAAACCCACCTCAAGATGAGATTTCCCATGATTATATATCAGTAAGAGCCCTGAGAGATGATCAGGTAGATAGGTTAGAAGTGGAAGTGTGGCGACACATGTAGCGGACTAATACTAATAGCTCGAGGACTTATCCAAAGTAACTGAGGATACGAAGCGTGAGGTTTTCTAATTATTTGATAGATATTCAATTTTGAGTAGGTATTACTCAGAGTTAAGTGACGATAGCCTAGGAGATACACCTGTACCCATGCCGAACACAGCAGTTAAGCCCTAGAACGCCGGAAGTAGTTGGGGGTTGCCCCCTGTGAGATATGGAAGTCGCTTAGCTTTTATCCGCCATAGCTCAGTTGGTAGTAGCGCATGACTGTTAATCATGATGTCG
>NZ_JAQFBD010000003.1:0-75063 GCF_027691175.1 Streptococcus halitosis | reverse complement strand
TCCGCCATAGCTCAGTTGGTAGTAGCGCATGACTGTTAATCATGATGTCGTAGGTTCGAGTCCTACTGGCGGAGTACTGACAAAAAACGTTCAATTGAACGTTTTTTTATGTGACTATTAGTCCGTCTTGCTCCGTCAGGTGAAGTACATAAACGGGTAGTTATGACTTTTAAGTGAAGTAGATAGTTGAAAATCTAAGTCTTAGTTTTTGTACCTATAATTACCTCTTTATTTTATTTTTAGTTCGTTTGGCTTTAAATTCTTCTTTTATAGGATTTGAAGCTTTTTTAATTCCTTTTTTTGTTAGACTAGTGTTAGTAATAAGAAAGGGAATTTTTATATGCTTCAGAAATTTTATGATCGAGCATTCGTCTTTTTGAAACTAGTTGAACAAGAATATGCCTCTTTAGGCCAGAGTTGTGCTGAGTGGGAATCACTTCATCTTCGTTTTTTACTATATTATTTAATCCGATTTAAAATAAAAAGTGACAGGGACTTTTCACTATATCACTTTAAAACAGCTTATCGTCTATATCTAGATGAATTCCTGCAAGGTGGTACAACTCTTATCCAATAAGAAACTCATAAATCATATATCACGAACAATAATCTGTATTGATTTTATATTTTTTAGGATTTTATTTAATTTTTAAGGTTTTGGATTTTGTTATTTACAGAAATCCCAAATCTTTTCTACTGTTTCTTCTTGATAAAAAAGTGTTTTTTTCTTATAATAAGTTGTAAGATATAATTGTGGGTGAAATTCCTGCCATGTATATGAGAAAGGACGAGCTCCTAGTAGCTCAGACGAAATTTATTATGACTTCAGTTGTTGTTGTAGGTACCCAATGGGGCGATGAAGGTAAAGGAAAAATTACAGATTTTCTTTCAGCCAATGCGGAAGTAATTGCTCGTTACCAAGGTGGTGACAATGCAGGCCACACCATTGTTATTGATGGTAAAAAGTTTAAGTTGCACTTGATTCCATCTGGAATTTTCTTCCCTGAAAAAATTTCAGTTATTGGAAACGGTATGGTTGTAAACCCTAAATCACTTGTGAAAGAATTGTCTTATCTGCATGAAGAAGGTGTTACAACAGATAATCTACGTATCTCTGATCGTGCGCATGTTATTTTGCCTTACCACATTGAGTTGGATCGCTTGCAAGAAGAAGCTAAGGGTGATAATAAGATTGGTACTACAATAAAGGGAATCGGTCCAGCCTATATGGACAAGGCAGCCCGTGTAGGTATCCGTATTGCAGATCTTTTGGATAAAGAAATTTTCCGTGAGCGTTTGGAACGCAATCTTGCGGAAAAGAATCGTTTGTTTGAAAAATTGTATGATAGTGAACCTATTTCAGTTGATGATATTTTTGAAGAGTATTATGAGTATGGTCAACAAATCAAGCAATACGTGACAGATACTTCTGTTATCTTGAACGATGCGCTTGATAATGGCAAACGTGTGCTGTTTGAAGGTGCGCAAGGTGTTATGTTGGATATTGACCAAGGTACTTATCCATTTGTTACTTCTTCAAACCCTGTCGCTGGTGGTGTGACAATTGGGTCTGGTGTTGGTCCAAGTAAGATTGACAAGGTTGTAGGTGTTTGTAAAGCCTATACGAGTCGTGTAGGGGACGGACCTTTCCCAACTGAATTGTTTGATGAAGTGGGAGATCGCATCCGTGAAGTAGGTCATGAATACGGTACAACAACTGGCCGTCCACGTCGTGTGGGTTGGTTTGACTCAGTTGTGATGCGTCACAGCCGCCGTGTATCTGGAATTACCAATCTTTCATTGAACTCTATAGATGTTTTGAGTGGTTTGGATACTGTGAAAATCTGTGTGGCCTATGATCTTGATGGTCAACGTATTGACTACTATCCTGCTAGTCTTGAGCAGTTGAAACGCTGCAAGCCAATCTATGAGGAATTGCCAGGTTGGTCAGAAGATATCACTGGAGTCCGTAATTTAGAAGACCTTCCTGAGAATGCACGTAACTATGTTCGTCGTGTAAGCGAGTTGGTTGGGGTTCGTATTTCTACTTTCTCAGTAGGTCCTGATCGTGAACAAACCAATATTTTAGAAAGTGTTTGGTCTTAAGAGATTTTTAAGATTTGTTTAAGATAGGTCGGGTATACTATAGACAGTTACAAGAAGACCTCCTAACTTGTTGTAACAAATATCCTAAACTTTTCTTTTTCATAATAATCTCCCTATTAAGTCACCCCATTGGGTGGCTTTTTTAGTTCATAAGTCCTATACAGGCTTCTACTTGACTTTTTAAGATAAAGAAAAAAACAGTGGGACAGAAATCTGTAGACCAAGTCTTAATTTGATAGACCTAGAACTTCATGGTTTCAACAATTCGGTAGATTGGTTAAGGTTGTGGATAGAGAAAGGAAGTTTTGTTCAAAGGAGCTTTTGAATTTTAAAATACCAACAAACAGTTTAATCTACTAATAAATTATAGGTTTACAACTAAGCAAAAATGAGGTTGGGATTTTTGATCCCAGCCTCTTCAGTGAACTATTTTCTTTAGAATTTATAAGTTAGATAAAACTAAATTTTTTGTAAATTAGCTTATTTGATAACTTGGTTTCCTGATTTGTCATTTTGAATTTGGTTCATTTCGTGCATAAAAACATCTGCTTTCAGTTCATCTGTGATGATACTGACACTTATTAGCTTATTTAGATTTTTCTCATATCCTTCTAAAAAAATAGGATTTCTAATTTTCATGGTTAACTTTGCACAATTAAAGGGACGCTTTTTAATGGTTATTTGTTCGATATCTTGAAGTTTAAATTGATAATGTAATACGCTGAGGCCTCTGCTACTATAGGTATAATATTGAACAGTATTGTTTTTATGAACTTCTAATTTTACTCCATTTATGAAGAGATAATACCCCATAAACCATAGAAGAAGTGGAACATAAATCAGTACAATTGCTATAATAATCTTGTCTGTAAAATCGGTATTATAAGCTATCAGATGCTTTAAAATCCAGAGAATCATAACAGATAAAGATATCATGAATGGTCCCCCTGCTCTATTAAATTGATTTTTATATGGAAACATTAAGGTAAATTTTGGTTTATCCAGTAATAACTCTAATTTCATCATTTACCCTTTCATATTGTTTATTGTATAAATTTCAGTATATTCATCTCTTGAATTTTCTATGTCAGTTATCTCCATTATTTTAAGTTCATGATTTCTGATTTTCTATCAATTTTGCTAATATTATACTCTTTTTAAAACATTATTTCTACAATCCAGCGATTTGATAATATCTAAAGTTAGTCAGTGTAAATATTATAGAGCTCTTTTTTTGTCTAGGAAAACATGCTATAATGATAGAATTGATAAGCAGGAAAAGAGAGAAACTATGGATTATACAGTTGAAGAAAAAGAAGCTTTTATGAGAGAGGCTTTGAGAGAGGCAGAAATTGCTCTGGAACACGATGAAATTCCAATTGGTTGTGTGATTGTCAAGGATGGAGAGATCATTGGTCGTGGGCATAATGCGCGCGAGGAGTTGCAACGGGCGGTTATGCATGCAGAAATCATGGCCATAGAGAATGCGAACGCGAGTGAAGAAAGTTGGCGTCTGCTAGATTGTACGCTTTTTGTGACCATTGAGCCTTGTGTTATGTGTAGTGGGGCGATTGGACTTGCCCGCATTCCAAACGTGGTTTACGGGGCTAAAAATCAGAAATTTGGTGCAGCTGGGAGTCTGTACGACATCTTGACAGATGAGCGTCTCAATCATCGTGTAGAGGTCGAAACGGGAGTTTTGGAGAGTGAGTGTGCAGCTATTATGCAAGACTTTTTCCGAAATCGACGGAAAAAATAATTTCTCTTTAAAAATAGAGGGGAATGTGGTATAATAAATAGTGGAGCAACAGTTCTGCGTGAAGCGGGTCAGGGGAGGAATCCAGCAGCCCTAAGCGAGTGTGAATTGTGTGCTCTTTTTTCGTGCTTTTTTCGAATAAATAAGATAAAATAGCCTAGAATAAATGATTATAGAAAAGAGAAAAAGATGAAAATTCGTGGTTTTGAATTGGTTTCGAGTTTTACAGATAAAAATTTGCTACCGAAGCGTGAGACAGCCCATGCAGCTGGTTATGATTTAAAGGTCGCGGAACGCACTGTGATTGCTCCAGGAGAGATTGTTCTCGTTCCGACAGGTGTTAAGGCCTATATGCAGCCAACAGAAGTTCTCTATCTTTATGATCGTTCTTCAAATCCTCGTAAGAAGGGCTTGGTCTTGATTAACTCAGTTGGGGTAATTGATGGGGATTATTATGGAAATCCTGGAAATGAGGGACATATTTTTGCGCAGATGAAAAACATTACTGATCAGGAAGTGGTTCTTGAAGTTGGGGAACGTGTGGTTCAGGCTGTCTTTGCACCATTTTTAATCGCAGACGGAGATGAGGCAAACGGCGTGCGAACTGGTGGATTTGGATCAACAGGGCACTAAGATGAAGATTATCTTTGTACGTCATGGGGAGCCAGATTACCGTGAGTTAGAGGAACGTTCTTATACAGGTTTTGGGATGGATTTGGCCCCCTTATCTGAGAAGGGACGACAACAAGCTCAGGAACTTTGCCAAAATCCCTTACTACAATCAGCTAACTTACTAGTGACTTCAGCAGTAACGCGAGCTTTAGAAACAGCTTTTTATGTTTCTTGTGCTACTGGCCTCCCTTTGAGGGTGGAGTCTTTGTTACACGAATGGCAGGTTTATGAAAGTGGTATAGAGAATTTTGAAAGAGCTAGATGTCTGTTTTTAGAAAGCAAGGGGGAGTTGCTTTCTAATAGTTCTATTCAATATGAGACAGCTGCGGAGATGAAGTCTCGTTTTCTAGAATGCATGACTAAGTATCGAGAACATCAGACTGTGGTAGTTGTCGCTCATCGAATGCTCATGCGCCAATTTGTACCAGACGAGAAGATTGATTTTTGCCAAGTAATTGAGTGTGAGATAGAAATTTAGAAAGAGGTTTATCATCGCAAAGAAAAAAGCGACATTTGTATGTCAAAATTGTGGGTATAATTCCCCTAAATATCTGGGACGTTGTCCTAACTGTGGGTCTTGGTCTTCTTTTGTAGAAGAGGTTGAGGTTGCAGAGGTCAAGAATGCGCGTGTGTCCTTGACAGGTGAGAAAACCAAGCCTATGAAACTGGCTGAGGTGACTTCAATCAACGTCAATCGAACCAAGACGGAGATGGAGGAATTCAACCGTGTGCTTGGAGGTGGAGTGGTACCAGGGAGTCTCGTCCTTATCGGTGGGGATCCAGGAATCGGGAAATCAACCCTTCTCCTACAAGTTTCAACCCAGTTGTCCCAAGTGGGTACGGTTCTCTATGTCAGTGGGGAGGAGTCTGCTCAGCAGATTAAGCTACGAGCAGAGCGCTTGGGAGATATTGATAGCGAGTTTTATCTCTATGCAGAAACCAATATGCAGAGCGTTCGAGCTGAGGTGGAGCGCATCCAACCAGATTTTCTCATCATCGACTCTATCCAGACCATTATGTCTCCTGAAATTTCAGGGGTGCAGGGGTCTGTTTCTCAGGTGCGTGAGGTGACAGCTGAACTCATGCAGTTGGCGAAGACTAATAACATTGCTATTTTTATCGTAGGGCATGTGACCAAGGAAGGAACCTTGGCTGGTCCACGTATGTTGGAACATATGGTGGATACGGTGCTTTACTTTGAAGGGGAACGTCACCATACCTTTCGTATCTTGAGAGCAGTCAAAAACCGTTTTGGTTCCACTAATGAGATTGGCATCTTTGAGATGCAGTCGGGCGGATTGGTTGAGGTGCTCAATCCGAGTCAAGTTTTCCTAGAGGAGCGTTTGGATGGAGCTACTGGCTCGTCAATCGTTGTGACCATGGAAGGGACCCGTCCGATTTTAGCGGAGGTTCAGGCTTTAGTGACACCGACCATGTTTGGAAATGCTAAGCGCACAACGACAGGACTTGATTTCAATCGTGCAAGTCTGATTATGGCTGTTTTGGAAAAACGAGCAGGGCTTCTCTTGCAAAATCAAGATGCCTATCTCAAATCTGCTGGCGGCGTGAAATTGGATGAGCCTGCCATTGACTTGGCTGTTGCGGTTGCCATTGCTTCAAGCTACAAGGACAAGCCTACCAATCCTCAGGAATGTTTTGTGGGTGAACTGGGCCTGACCGGAGAAATTCGACGCGTGAATCGTATCGAACAACGCATCAATGAAGCGGCAAAACTGGGCTTTACCAAGATTTATGTACCCAAGAATTCCTTGACAGGAATCACTCCACCCAAGGAAATTGAAGTCATTGGTGTGACAACGATTCAGGAAGTTTTGAAAAAGGTCTTTGCATAATCCGTGACAAATCTTCTTAAAAATGATAAGATAGGAGAAATATTTGATTGTCAAATTTTTGAGGAGGGAATCGTGTCGTATTTTGAACAGTTTATGCAAGCCAATCAGGCTTATGTTGCCCTACATGGGCAGTTAAATCTGCCACTTAAACCCAAAACCAGAGTAGCTATCGTGACCTGTATGGACTCACGTCTACACGTTGCGCAAGCTCTAGGTTTGGCCCTTGGGGATGCTCATATCTTGCGGAATGCGGGTGGTCGAGTAACTGAGGACATGATTCGTTCACTGGTGATTTCCCAGCAACAAATGGGGACAAGAGAAATCGTGGTGCTTCACCATACAGACTGTGGAGCTCAAACCTTTCAAAATGAAAGTTTTCATGAACATTTGAAACTCGAGCTTGGAGTTGATGTGTCTGGTCAAGACTTTTTACCATTTCAGGATGTTGAAGAGAGCGTGAGAGAGGATATGCAATTGCTTCGAGAATCTCCACTAATTCCTGATGATGTGGTTATTTCAGGTGCTGTCTATGATGTGGATACAGGAAGTATGAGAGAGGTATACTAACTTTGTCTCGAAAAAATCTCATCCTAGCATAAAATCGATTGTTAAAATGTAGGATTTTTAGTTTTAATATAGCTAATATAAAATAGTATAAAACAAGGGTATAAATGTTTGCTCTTGTTTTATTTTTGATTGAAAAATAAAGGAAAAAGCGCTACAATGGTAGATGGAAAATGTTGTGTAAAAAACAAGTGATACATAAATACCGGAGGAAATCATGTCTTTTTCTGATTTAAAGCTGTTTGCCCTTTCTTCTAATAGAGAATTGGCAGAGCGTGTGGCGCAAGAGATTGGGATAGAGTTGGGGAAATCGACTGTTCGCCAATTTTCAGATGGGGAGATTCAAGTCAACATAGAAGAATCAATCCGTGGAAAACACGTCTTTATCCTACAATCAACTAGTTCACCTGTAAATGATAATTTACTTGAAATTTTGATTATGGTGGACGCATTGAAGCGTGCTAGTGCAGAATCTGTCAATGTTGTTATGCCCTACTATGGCTATGCACGTCAGGATAGAAAAGCGCGCGCGCGTGAGCCAATCACTGCAAAACTCGTTGCAAACATGCTAGAAGTTGCTGGGGTAGATCGTTTGTTGACGATTGATTTGCACGCTGCACAGATTCAGGGATTCTTTGATATTCCTGTAGATCACTTGATGGGTGCTCCATTGATTGCGGACTATTTTGAACGTCGTGGCATGGTTGGCTCTGACTACGTGGTTGTCAGTCCAGACCATGGTGGGGTGACTCGTGCTCGTAAATTGGCGGAGTTTTTGAAAACTCCGATTGCGATTATTGACAAACGCCGTAGTGTAGACAAGATGAATACCAGTGAAGTGATGAACATCATTGGTAAAGTAGAAGGTAAGACTTGTATCTTGATTGACGATATGATCGATACAGCTGGAACTATTTGTCATGCAGCGGACGCTCTTGCTGAAGCAGGTGCTGTTGAAGTATATGCAAGCTGTACGCACCCAGTTCTTTCTGGGCCAGCTATGGACAATATCCAAAAATCAGCTATTAAAAAATTGGTTGTTTTGGATACCATCTACCTACCAGAAGAGCGTTTGATTGATAAGATTGAACAGATCTCTATTGCCCACCTCTTAGGAGATGCCATCGTTCGTATCCACGAAAAGCGTCCTCTTTCTCCTCTATTTTGTATTGAGAAAAAGATTTAATCTTTCACTTGAAATAGATCGTTCTCCTAGCAAGTTTCTTTTCTTGCTAGGAGATTTTTATAGTCAAAATCTGCAAGCCTTTTCAAAATATGCTATACTGAGAAAAAAGGAGGATCTCTATGAGTCAAGAATTTATCAATCCAAGTGATGGTGTAATCCGTCAGTATCTGGCGACCAGTAAAACGTTAGCGGTAGTGGGTTTGTCTGACCGTGAGGAAACAACTAGTAATCGAGTAACCAAGGAAATGCAAGCTCGGGGCTATAAAATCATTCCAGTTAATCCCAAGGCTGCAGGTGGGGAAATCTTGGGAGAAAAGGCTTATGCGAGTCTAGCTGAGATTCCTTTTCCTGTGGACATTGTCAATGTATACCGACGTAGCGAGTTTTTACCAGATGTGGCGCGTGATTTTCTCAAGGCTGATGCCAAGATTTTTTGGGCGCAATTAGGACTTGAAAATCTAGAAGCGGAAGAAATCTTGCGTGCTGGAGGATGCGATGACATCGTGATGAATCGCTGTATCAAGAGAGAACATACTCGCTTAATTCTTGAGAAATAAAAAGGTAGCCATGGGCTACCTTTTTGTATTATAAAGTACCAATCAATGCTTGCATGCCAAGACTGGTGAGGATGATAGCAATCCAGCAAAGAGCTCCGAGGACAATAGATTTGCCACTGGATCTAACCATGGCAATCAGATTGGTTTTGAGACCGATAGCACTCATGGCCATGATGATAAAGAATTTAGAGAGTTGTTTGAGAGGGGTAAAGAAGCTACTAGACACACCGAGAGAGGTGAGAAGAGTCGTTAAGAGAGAGGCTAGGATGAAGTAAAGGATAAAAAGTGGGAAAACTTTTTTCAGTTGTACGCCTTGTTTATTTTCTTGTTGGCGACTTTGCCAGTAGGAGAGGAAGAGAGTGATGGGAATGATCGCTAAGGTGCGCGTGAGTTTAACAATGGTTGCCGATTCGAGGGTATTGGTCTGGTAAAGACTGTCCCAAGCACTAGCTGTTGCCGTTACAGAAGAAGTATCATTGACCGCAGTTCCTGCAAAGAGAGCAAAGCCGTCATTAGATAGGTGAAGCCAGGTTCCTAGAGTTGGAAAGATGAGCGCAGCCAAGATATTGAAGAAAAAGATAACGGAAATGGCTTGGGCAACTTCTTTTTCCTTGGCATGGATAACGGGCGCTGTCGCAGCAATGGCAGAACCACCACAGATAGAAGAACCCACTCCAATCAAGGTAGCCAGTTTTGTGTCTAGTGCAAAGAAACGCTGGAAGAGGTAGGCGACAATCAAGGAAATTGAAATCGTTGATAGGATGACAGGGAGTGAAGTTTGTCCGACTGCAAAGACTTGCGAGATATTGAGACCAAAACCAAGTAAGATAACAGCATACTGGAGTAATTTTTTGGAACTAAAGGTCAAACCGGCATCTAGTTGTTTGTAGGGGGAGAGCCAGGGGTGTAGGAGCATTCCTATAAAGATTGCAAAAACGGGTGCACCCACGACGGGGAAAAGTCCTCCTAGAAACCAAGAAATGATAGAAATGAGAAGGCAGGCCAAGATGCCTGCTCCATTTTTTGATAGAAATGACATAAAAACCTCCAATCATAATCTGTTACCATTATAGACCTGTAAACAGGAAAAGTAAAATAGAAAGTGGAAAGATATTATATAATGTATTTTTGCGGTCGGGGGGCTTTTGTAGTATAATAGAGATACGTTTTGAGAGTAGGAGGTATCTATGGACTTAACTAAGCGCTTTAATAAACAATTAGATAAGATTCAAGTTTCGTTGATTCGTCAGTTTGACCAGGCTATTTCGGAGATTCCTGGGGTCCTGCGTTTGACCTTGGGGGAACCTGATTTTACAACGCCAGATCATGTTAAGGAAGCGGCTAAGCGGGCCATCGACCAGAACCAATCCTACTATACAGGGATGAGTGGTCTGTTAACATTACGTCAGGCAGCCAGTGATTTTGTAAAAGAAAAATACCAGCTAGATTATAATCCTGAAAATGAGATCTTGGTTACAATTGGGGCGACAGAGGCTTTATCGGCTACTTTGACAGCTATTTTGGAAGAGGGAGATAAGGTGCTCTTGCCAGCTCCTGCCTATCCAGGTTATGAGCCGATTGTCAATCTAGTTGGGGCAGAGGTTGTCGAGATTGATACGACTGAAAATGGTTTTGTCTTGACTCCTGAGATGTTGGAAAAGGCTATTTTGGAGCAAGGCGACAAGCTCAAGGCGGTCATTCTCAACTATCCAGCCAATCCGACAGGAATTACCTATAGTCGGGAGCAGTTGGAAGCCTTGGCAGACGTTTTACGCAAGTATGAGATTTTTGTTGTCTGTGATGAGGTTTACTCAGAATTAACCTATACAGGCGAAGCCCATGTATCTTTGGGAACTATGCTGAGAGATCAGGCTATTATTATCAATGGTTTATCTAAGTCTCATGCTATGACAGGTTGGCGTTTAGGCTTTATCTTTGCTCCTGTGGCCTTTACAGCTCAGTTAATCAAGAGTCACCAGTACTTGGTAACTGCCGCAAACACTATGGCTCAACATGCTGCGGTGGAGGCTTTGACGGCGGGTAAAAACGACGCGGAGCCTATGAAGAAGGAGTACATCCAGCGTCGTGATTATATTATCGAGAAAATGACTGCTCTTGGTTTTGAGATTATTAAACCAGACGGTGCCTTCTATATCTTTGCTAAGATTCCTGCTGGCTACAATCAAGATTCCTTTGCTTTTCTGAAGGATTTTGCTCAGAAGAAGGCTGTTGCCTTTATCCCTGGTGCCGCCTTTGGACGCTACGGAGAAGGCTATGTTCGCCTATCTTATGCAGCTAGCATGGAGACTATCAAAGAAGCCATGAAACGACTTGAGGAGTACATGAGAGAAGCATGATTCAGTCTATCACGAGTCAAGGCTTGGTGCTCTACAATCGTAATTTTCGTGAGGATGACAAGTTAGTCAAGATTTTTACCGAGCAGGCTGGCAAGCGCATGTTTTTCGTCAAACACGCTGGTCAGTCCAAACTAGCTCCGGTTATTCAGCCCTTGGTGTTGGCGCGATTTCTCTTACGAATCAATGATGATGGGCTCAGCTATATCGAGGACTACCATGAGGTGATGACCTTTCCTAAGATTAATAGTGATCTCTTTGTCATGGCTTATGCGACCTATGTTGCTACTCTTGCAGATGCTAGTTTGCAGGATAACCAGCAGGATGCTCCCTTGTTTACTTTTTTGCAAAAGACTTTGGAGTTGATGGAAGAGGGTTTGGATTATCAGGTTTTGACCAATGTTTTTGAAATTCAAATCTTGACTCGATTTGGAATTAGTCTCAATTTTAATGAGTGTGTTTTTTGCCATCGGGTTGGTCAGGCTTTTGACTTTTCTTTCAAATATGGAGCCTGCCTCTGCCCAGAGCATTATCATGAAGATGAGAGACGTTGCCATCTCAATCCCAATATCCCTTATCTACTCAATCAATTTCAAGCCATTGATTTTGAGACCTTGGAGACCATTTCGCTCAAGCCTGAAATCAAGCAAGAGCTACGCCAATTTATGGATCAGCTCTACGAAGAATACGTGGGGATTCACCTAAAATCAAAGAAATTTATTGATTCCCTAGCAGACTGGGGACAATTACTAAAAGAGGAAGACAAATGAAAAAAATCGCAGTAGATGCTATGGGGGGCGATTATGCACCTCAAGCTATCGTTGAGGGTGTCAATCAAGCCCTGACTGACTTTTCAGATATTGAGGTTCAACTCTATGGAGACGAAAGTAAAATCAAGCAATATCTAACAGCGACAGAACGTGTCAGCATTATCCATACGGATGAGAAGATTGATTTTGATGATGAGCCTACAAAAGCTATTCGTAAGAAGAAAAATGCCAGTATGGTATTGGCAGCCAAGGCTGTCAAAGAGGGTGAAGCAGACGCTGTCCTCTCAGCTGGGAATACAGGTGCCTTGTTGGCTGCAGGATTCTTCATTGTAGGTCGTATCAAGAATATCGACCGTCCTGGACTCATGTCGACCTTACCGACCATTGATGGCAAAGGCTTTGACATGCTAGACCTTGGAGCCAATGCGGAAAATACAGCCCATCATCTGCACCAATACGCTGTTTTGGGTTCCTTTTATGCGAAAAATGTTCGTGGGATTTCGAGACCACGTGTTGGTTTGCTCAATAATGGAACAGAGAGTAGCAAGGGTGATCCCCTTCGTAAGGAAACCTACGCCTTGCTAGCAGCTGATGAAAGCTTGAATTTTGTCGGAAACGTGGAAGCGCGTGATTTGATGAATGGCGTTGCGGATGTTGTTGTGGCAGATGGTTTCACGGGAAACGCTGTGCTCAAATCTATTGAAGGGACAGCCATGGGTATCATGGGCTTGCTTAAGACAGCTATCACAGGTGGTGGTCTTCGAGCGAAACTAGGTGCTCTTCTTCTCAAGGATAGCCTTAAAGGTTTGAAAAAGCAACTCAACTATTCAGATGTTGGTGGAGCGGTCTTGTTTGGTGTTAAGGCACCGGTTGTCAAGACTCATGGCTCAAGTGATGCCAAGGCTGTGTATAGTACGATTCGCCAGATTCGTACCATGCTAGAAACAGACGTAGTCGCCCAGACTGCGCGTGAATTTTCAGGAGAATAAAAAAGATGACAGAAAAAGAAATTTTTGACCGTATTGTAACCATTATCCAAGAGCGACAGGGAGAAGACTTTGCCGTAACAGAGGCCTTAAGTTTGAAAGACGATCTAGATGCGGACTCAGTGGATTTGATGGAGTTTGTCTTGACACTAGAAGATGAATTTGGTATCGAAATCACTGATGAGGAAATCGATCAACTTCAAAGTGTAGCGGATGTAGTAGCAATTATTAAAGATAAAAAATAGCCAAAAGCAACATGCAAGTCATGTTGTTTTTTTATTTGCGGAAAAAAGAGAAACTTTTAGTAGAAATTGCGAATAAAGAGATGAGAAAGAAAAAGGAGGAACGTTTATGTATGTGACCGGTTTTTATCCGTGGTTTATTAAGTGGTTTTTAAAATAAAAATGAATAAGTTGCTTATTTTTGAATTGTTTTGCGAATGGATAGGTAAGGAAAAAGGGAAGGAGATTACGCGATGTATTTACCAATCTTATTGCCATGGTTGATCAAATGGTATTTAAAATAAATGAAATTTACCTGTTCATTTTAAATTACTTCTCGAATAGATAAGTGAGAAGAAAAGAAAGGAGAGAAAAAATGATTTCAGTTATTTTTCCAATCTGGTTTTTAAAATGGTTTAAAGCCTAGAAATCGTAAACTAAAAAAATAAAAATAAAGGAGAAAAAAGATGACAAACTTTGACAAAATGGAACAGAACTTTGTAGCTCTTACAGAAGAAGAGTTGACGGATGTGAATGGGGGGTCGGTTACCGCTGTAGTTGTAGGAGGTGTCTTACTAATTGGTGGTATTGCTTGGGGCTATTTTATGTAATAATAAGGAGAGAAAAAATGAATTTAAATAAATGGACAGAATTGACAGAAGAAGAATTGATGAATACAGAAGGTGGCTTAATTACTATAGCCATGATTGCTGGAGGAGTAGCAATTTTCCTTGGTGGTCGATTAATTGGTCAAGATTTAAAACGTAAATTTGGATAAAAGTAGACTTGTATGAAAAATCTAAAAAATGTAATGGGAGCAGTTCTAATTATTTTTGGAGTGCTTTGCATATTGGGAGATTTAAATGTAATCACCTTTAATGTTGAAAAATATTTCCAAACAGAATTAGTTGTTCCGATCCTTATTTTGATGATGAGTTACTTGGATTTAGCTAAAGACAAGGTTTAAAGAGAACTATTTTTAGTGTATGGCAACTGCTATTGAATAGTCATCTTTTAGTTATTATCAATGAAATAAGAACTAATTTAGGAATAGTAGGGATTTTGGTTGGAGTAGCTATTGGATTAGCCAGTATTATTTAAAAAGGAGAGAGAAAAATGAAAGAAATGGATAAAAAATTTGATATCATGACAGAAGAAGATTTGGCTCTTACTGAAGGAGGCTTCATTGTAACTACTTCCACAGCAATAGCTTGGGGTGTATTAGGAGTAGCTGCTTATATGTATGGGCGTTATCTAGGAAGTAGACGTTAATCTAAATATAGAAGGAAATTAACTATGAATCGTAACCTAAATCTCAATACATTGTTACCTAAGCTAGCCACTATACTTCCTTTGTTAGGAATAGGTCTTAATCTTACGCTTCATCTAATTCGTACGGGTTCGCTAGTATCTTTTGATTGGCAATGGAGTTTAATAGGTTTGATTGTTGCAGGCTATTTTGGTATTTTTTGTAAGGATTTGAAGAAAAATAATCAAAACTATAAATGATGAATCTGAATGGAAAGGATTTTGTGCATGTAAATGGCGGAGTTTTTCCATCTTGTTTTATCCAGAGACCTATCCGATTCTGCTTAGTTTGTTTTATGGAGGATACAAGTATAAAACAACAGATAGTAAGATTGGGAATTGATGGAACATCAGATTGGAGTTTGAGATGAAAGTCGTTCAATTACTACAAAAAGCTTAACCAGAGTTTATTGTATTGTTTAGCTCTATAGCTTATCTAATGATTAGAATTGTGGCTAATATAAACAAAATAAATCTACCTACGTAGTTTGAATATTTTGACATGCCTAAGATTTCATCATTCTTGATGACATTTATCTTACTTTATAGCAATATCATTTCAGAATAGTTTATTTCTAGGCATACATTTTTTAACGGTTACTTTAAACAGGCAGAACTTTTGTTCTGCTTTTTACATTTAAATGATAGTTTATGCTTTTTAAAGTGCGTTTTAGGCGCGAAAATGGTTTATTTGGGAATATTCTCCTGTTTTTATCCTTATTTGGTTAAAATAATCTTACAAATTTTTAAAGAGATTGTTAGAAAAAGGAGAAGGATATGAAATTTAGGAAAAGGCACTATCGTCCACAGGTGGATCAGATGGATTGTGGCGTGGCTTCCTTGGCTATGGTCTTTGGTTGCTACGGTAGTTATTACTCCTTGGCTCATCTACGAGAGTTGGCCAAGACGACTATGGATGGGACGACGGCTTTGGGACTTGTAAAGGTGGCAGAGGAGATTGGGTTTGAGACGCGGGCTATCAAGGCGGATATGACGCTCTTTGATCTGCCAGATTTGACCTTTCCTTTTGTGGCCCATGTGCTCAAGGAAGGGAAGTTACTCCACTACTATGTGGTGACAGGTCAGGATAAAAAGCACATTCATATCGCTGATCCGGATCCTGGTGTCAAGCTGACCAAGATTTCCCGTGAGCGTTTTGCGCAAGAGTGGACAGGAGTCAGTATTTTTATGGCGCCATCTCCAGACTATAAACCCCATAAGGAGAAAAAACAGGGGCTCCTATCCTTCTTGCCTATTTTACTCAAACAGCATGGCTTAATTACCAATATCGTCCTAGCGACACTCTTGGTAACACTGATTAACATTGTAGGTTCTTATTATCTGCAGTCCATCATTGATAGTTACGTGCCAGACCAAATGCGCTCGACACTGGGTATTATCTCTATTGGGCTGGTCATCGTCTATATCCTCCAGCAGATTTTGTCTTATGCCCAGGAATATCTTCTACTAATCCTTGGGCAACGCTTGTCGATTGACGTGATTTTGTCCTACATCAAGCATGTTTTTCACCTGCCGATGTCCTTTTTCGCGACACGCAGGACAGGAGAAATCGTGTCTCGTTTTACAGATGCCAATAGTATCATCGATGCGCTGGCATCGACCATTCTGTCGATTTTCCTAGATGTGTCGACGATTTTGATTATCTCGCTGGTCTTGTTTTCACAAAATATAACGCTCTTTTTCATTAGTCTGCTTGCACTTCCCATTTATACAGCGATTATCTTTGCCTTTATGAAGCCTTTTGAAAAGATGAATCGGGACACTATGGAAGCCAATGCGGTTCTGTCTTCTTCTATCATCGAGGACATCAACGGCATTGAGACCATTAAATCTTTGACCAGTGAGAGTTCGCGCTATCAAAAGATTGATAAGGAATTTGTGGCTTATCTGAAAAAATCTTTTACCTATAGTCGGGCAGAAAGCCAGCAAAAGGCACTGAAAAAAGTTGCCCAGCTCCTGCTCAATGTTGCCGTTCTCTGGCTGGGAGCTATTCTTGTCATGGATGGGAAAATGAGTTTAGGCCAGCTGATCACTTATAACACCCTGCTCGTTTACTTTACCAATCCTTTGGAAAATATCATCAACCTACAAACCAAACTTCAGACAGCGCAGGTTGCCAATAACCGTCTAAATGAGGTTTATCTAGTAGCTTCGGAATTTGAGGAGAAGAAAACGGTAGAAGATTTGAGCATGATGAAGGGAGAGATGACCTTTAAGCAGGTTCACTACAAGTATGGCTATGGGCGTGATGTCTTGTCGGATATCAATTTGACCATTCCCAAAGGTTCTAAGGTGGCTTTTGTGGGGATTTCAGGTTCGGGTAAGACGACCTTGGCCAAGATGATCGTTAATTTCTACGATCCAAGTCAGGGAGAGATTAGTCTGGGTGGTGTCAATCTCAATCAGATTGATAAAAAATCCTTGCGCCAGTACATCAACTATTTGCCTCAACAACCCTATGTCTTTAACGGAACGATTTTGGAGAATCTTCTCCTTGGAGCAAAGGAGGGGACGACTCAGGAAGATATCTTACGGGCAGTTGAATTGGCAGAGATTCGGGAGGATATTGAGCGCATGCCCCTGAATTACCAGACAGAATTGACTTCGGATGGGGCTGGAATTTCTGGTGGGCAACGGCAACGAATCGCTCTGGCGCGTGCTCTCTTGACAGATGCGCCTGTCTTGATCTTGGACGAGGCGACCAGCAGTTTGGATATTTTGACAGAGAAGCGAATCGTGGATAATCTCATGGCTTTAGACAAGACCTTGATTTTCATCGCCCACCGCTTGACCATCGCTGAGCGGACAGAAAAGGTTGTTGTTCTGAATCAGGGCAGGATTGTCGAAGAGGGTACCCATGCAGACTTGCTTGCACAGGATGGCTTTTACGCCCATTTGGTGAATAGCTAGAAAGAGGAGAAGATGAAACCAGAATTTTTAGAAAGTGCGGAGTTTTATAATCGTCGTTATCATAATTTTTCCAGTCGGGTGATTTTACCTATGTCACTTCTGTTCGTGTTTTTACTGGGATTTGCAGTTTTTGCAGAGAAGGAGATGAGTTTGTCTACCAGAGCCACTGTCGAACCTAGTCGAATCATTGCCAACATCCAGTCGACCAGCAATCAACGCATTGTGGCCAATTATCTGGAAGAAAACAAACTAGTCAAGCAAGGGGACCTACTCGTTCAGTACCAGCAAGGGGCAGAGGCAGTCCAGGTTGAAGCATACGCCAGTCAATTGGAGATGCTAAAGGATCAAAAAAAGCAGTTGGGATATTTGCAATCTAGTTTGAAAGAGGGGAGTGATCAATTTCCAGAGGCGGATAAGTTTGGTTACCAGGAGATGTTTCGAGATTATCTCAGCCAAGCGAATGGTATCAGGAGCAATGTTTCTCAGCAAAATGAGACCATCGCGTCCCAGAATGCAGCAGCTAGTCAAACCCAAGATGAAATCGGGAACCTCATCAGTCAAACAGAAGCTAAAATCCGAGCCTACAAAACGGCTAAGTCAGCGATTGAAAAAGGAGATCAATTGGATAGTCAGAATCTAGCCTACTCTTTTTATCAGACCTATAAAAATCAAGGTGAAGAAGATCCGCAAGCTAAATCGCAAGTTATTGCGCAAGTGGATGCTCAAATTGCCCAGCTAGAGTCCAGTCTAGCTACGTATCGTGTACAGTATGCGGGTTCAGGAGCTCAACAGGCTCATGCAACGGGACTGGATAGTCAACTGGAATCCCTCAAGTCTCAGCACCTAGTCAAAGTCGGCCAGGAATTAACCCTTTTGTATCAGAAAATTTTAGAAGCAGAGTCGGGTAAGAAAGTCCAAGGAGGTCTGCTGGACAAGGGGAAAATTACAGCAAGTGAGGATGGGGTGCTTCACCTCAATCCTGAGACTAGTGAATCTACGATGGTCGCAGAAGGAACCCTGCTAGCCCAACTCTACCCATCCTTGGAAAAAGAAGGGAAAACCAAACTCACAGCCTATCTCAGTTCAAAAGATGTTGCTAGAGTCAAGATTGGGGACTCTGTCCGTTATACAACGACTAATGATGCCAAGAATCAAATTTTCCTGGATTCCAGGATTACAAGTATTGATGCGACAGCTACAAAGACTGAACAAGGAAATTTCTTTAAAATCGAGGCGGAGACTAATTTAACTTCAGAGCAGGCTACAACACTTCGCTATGGTTTAGAAGGCCGCCTGCAGATGATTACAGGAAAGAAAAGCTATCTCCGTTATTTTTGGGAGCAATTTTTAAATAGAGGGTAATATTCGTGTTTTTCAGAGGATAAATGATTTTAAAACTGTAAGAGAAGCTTATCTTGCAGTTTTTCTTTATGCTTAAAATAGGAAAACGTTATTTATTCGTAAAAATATTGAATTTTTCATACTTTTGTGGTAGAATGTGCTCAAGTAAAACGAAAGGCGAACTTTAAAATGTCAAAACAACTAATCTATTCGGGAAAAGCCAAGAATATCTATACAACTGAGGATGAAAATCTTATTATTTCAACTTACAAGGACCAGGCGACTGCCTTCAACGGTGTCAAGAAGGAGCAGATTGCGGGCAAGGGAGTGTTAAATAATCAGATTTCATCTTTTATTTTTGAGAAATTAAATGCGAATGGTGTGGCGACTCACTTTGTGGAGAAAATTTCGGACACGGAACAACTCAATAAAAAGGTGGAGATTATTCCTTTGGAAGTTGTGCTCCGCAACTACACGGCTGGTTCCTTTTCAAAACGTTTTGGCGTAGAAGAGGGTATCGCATTTGAGACTCCAATTGTCGAATTTTACTATAAAAATGATGATTTGGATGATCCCTTTATCAATGACGAGCATGTGAAATTCCTTAAAATTGCGGATGACCAGCAGATTGCTTACTTGAAGGAAGAAACCCGTCGTATCAATGAGCTCTTGAAGGCTTGGTTTACTGAGATCGGCCTTAAATTGATTGACTTTAAGCTAGAGTTCGGTTTTGACAAGGATGGTGAGATTATCTTGGCAGACGAGTTTTCACCCGATAACTGCCGTTTGTGGGATGCAGATGGCAACCACATGGACAAGGATGTTTTCCGTCGTGGCTTGGGTGAATTGACGGATGTTTACGAGATTGTCTGGGAAAAGTTGCAGGGTTTGAAATAATCTGTTTGCAAGACTCTCAAGGTCGTTGGGAACATTGCAAGAGCTGAAATAAAGGAATAAGAATTGATGGATAAACGTATTTTTGTTGAGAAAAAGGCTGATTTTCAGGTCAAGTCAGAGAGTTTGGTAAGGGAGCTCCAGCACAACTTGGGACTTTCAAGCTTGAAAAGTATTCGCATTGTGCAAGTTTATGATGTCTTTGATTTGGTAGAGGACTTGTTTGCACCTGCGAAAAAACACATCTTCTCTGAGCAGGTAACAGACCGTATCTTGGACGAAGCGGCCGTGCAGGCGGATCTTGCCAACTATGCTTTCTTTGCCATTGAAAGTCTGCCAGGACAGTTTGACCAGCGTGCAGCTTCCTCACAGGAAGCCTTGCTTTTGCTGGGAAGTTCGAGTGATGTGACAGTCAATACAGCCCAACTTTACTTGGTTAATAAAGATATTGATGCGACTGAGTTGGAAGCGGTCAAGAACTACCTGCTCAACCCAGTGGATTCTCGTTTCAAGGACATCACAACAGGAATTGCCAAGCAGGAATTTTCAGAGTCAGACAAGACCATTCCAAAATTGACTTTCTTTGAAAGCTATACGGCAGAAGACTTTGCCCGCTACAAGGCAGAGCAAGGGATGGCCATGGAAGTGGACGATTTGCTCTTTATCCAAGACTATTTTAAATCAATCGGGCGCGTGCCAACTGAGACAGAGCTCAAGGTTTTGGACACTTATTGGTCTGACCACTGCCGTCACACGACTTTTGAGACCGAGTTGAAACAGATTGATTTCTCAGCTTCTAAATTCCAAAAGCAATTGCAAGCGACTTATGACAAATATATTGCCATGCGTGAGGAACTAGGTCGGTCTGAAAAGCCACAAACCTTGATGGATATGGCGACTATTTTCGGTCGTTATGAGCGTGCTAATGGTCGTTTGGACGATATGGAAGTGTCTGACGAAATCAATGCATGCTCGGTTGAAATCGAAGTGGACGTTGATGGTATCAAGGAACCATGGCTCCTCATGTTCAAGAATGAAACTCACAACCACCCAACGGAAATTGAACCATTTGGTGGGGCGGCTACTTGTATCGGTGGAGCCATTCGTGACCCGTTGTCAGGGCGTTCCTACGTTTACCAAGCTATGCGTATCTCAGGCGCTGGTGATATTACAGCTCCGATTTCAGAAACGCGTGCTGGGAAATTGCCACAACAGGTCATTTCGAAGACAGCGGCTCATGGTTATTCTTCGTATGGTAACCAAATTGGTCTGGCGACGACTTACGTTCGTGAGTACTTCCACCCAGGCTTTGTAGCAAAACGCATGGAGCTAGGTGCCGTTGTTGGTGCTGCTCCTAAGGAAAATGTAGTCCGCGAAAAACCGGAAGCCGGCGATGTGATTATCTTGCTCGGTGGTAAGACTGGACGTGATGGTGTCGGTGGTGCAACGGGATCTTCTAAGGTTCAAACAGTTGAGTCTGTAGAGACTGCTGGTGCTGAGGTTCAAAAGGGAAATGCCATCGAAGAACGCAAGATTCAACGTCTTTTCCGTAATGGAGATGTCACTCGTCTCATCAAGAAGTCCAATGACTTTGGAGCAGGTGGGGTCTGTGTAGCTATCGGTGAATTGGCAGACGGTCTTGAAATCGACCTCAACAAGGTTCCTCTAAAATACCAAGGATTGAACGGTACAGAAATTGCTATCTCTGAATCTCAAGAACGGATGGCAGTTGTGGTGCGTCCTGAAGACGTAGATGCCTTCGTTGCGGAATGTAATAAAGAAAATATTGATGCTGTTGTGGTGGCAACAGTGACTAAAAAACCAAATCTTGTCATGCACTGGAATGGTGAAACGATTGTTGACTTGGAACGTCGTTTCCTTGATACCAATGGTGTGCGCGTAGTCGTTGATGCCAAGGTGGTAGACAAGGATGTCAAGCTTCCAGAAGAACGTCAAACATCTGCTGACACACTTGAAGCAGATACCCTTGCGGTTCTGTCTGACCTCAACCATGCGAGTCAAAAAGGATTGCAAACCATCTTTGACTGCTCGGTCGGTCGTTCAACGGTCAATCACCCACTTGGTGGTCGCTACCAACTCACACCAACTGAGGCATCTGTGCAGAAATTGCCAGTTCAGCACGGTGTGACTCATACTACGTCTGTCATGGCCCAAGGATTCAATCCATATGTGGCAGAATGGTCTCCATACCATGGCGCTGCTTATGCGGTTATCGAAGCGACAGCTCGTTTGGTGGCTGCTGGTGCCAACTGGTCTAAGGCTCGTTTCTCTTACCAAGAGTACTTCGAGCGGATGGACAAGCAAGCAGAGCGTTTCGGTCAGCCAGTAGCAGCTCTTCTAGGCTCTATCGAAGCACAAATCCAACTTGGCTTGCCATCTATCGGTGGTAAGGACTCTATGTCTGGTACTTTTGAAGAATTGACGGTACCACCAACCTTGGTTGCCTTTGGGGTGACGACGGCAGATAGCCGTAAGGTGCTCTCTCCTGAGTTCAAGACTGCTGGTGAAAATATCTACTACATCCCAGGTCAAGCTCTAGCACAAGAAATTGACTTTGCTCTTATCAAGTCTAATTTTGCTCAATTTGAAGCCATCCAAGCTGGACACAAAGTAACATCTGCATCAGCTGTTAAATACGGAGGTGTCCTTGAAAGCTTGGCACTTGCTACCTTTGGAAACCATATTGGTGCAGAGGTAACCTTGCCTGAACTTGAAAGTTCTTTGACAGCTCAATTGGGTGGATTTGTCTTCACATCTCCTGAAGAAATTGCTGGAATAGAGAAGATTGGTCAAACAAGCGCAGACTTTACACTCGTTGTCAACGGTGTGAAGTTAGATGGACAGAAACTTGACAGTGTCTTCCAAGGAAAACTAGAAGAAGTTTACCCTACTGAATTTGCACAAGCCAAAGAATTGGCTGAAGTGCCAGCTGTCGCTTCTGACGCAGTCATCAAAGCCAAGGAAATTATTGAAAAACCTGTGGTTTACATCCCAGTCTTCCCAGGAACCAACTCAGAATATGACTCAGCTAAAGCATTTGAAAAAGAAGGTGCAGAGGTTAACTTGGTGCCATTTGTGACCTTGAATGAAGAAGCTATTGTCAAGTCAGTTGAAACCATGGTTGACAATATCGGCAAGGCAAACATTCTCTTCTTTGCAGGTGGATTCTCAGCTGCGGATGAGCCGGATGGATCAGCTAAATTTATTGTCAATATCCTTCTTAATGAAAAAGTGCGTGCTGCGATTGATAGCTTTATCGCTCGTGGTGGCTTGATTATCGGTATCTGTAACGGATTCCAAGCTCTTGTCAAATCAGGTCTTCTTCCATACGGAAACTTTGAGGATGCTAACAGTACTAGTCCAACTCTCTTCTACAATGATGCCAACCAGCACGTGGCCAAGATGGTGGAAACTCGGATTGCCAATACCAATTCGCCATGGTTGGCTGGAGTGCAAGTGGGCGATATCCATGCCATCCCAGTATCGCACGGTGAAGGGAAGTTTGTTGTGACGGTCGAGGAATTTGCGGAGCTCCGCGACAATGGCCAAATTTTCAGCCAATACGTTGACTTTGACGGCAAACCAAGTATGGATTCTAAGTACAATCCGAATGGTTCTGTAAACGCCATCGAAGGAATTACTAGCAAGAACGGCCAAATTATCGGTAAGATGGGCCACTCAGAACGTTATGAAGACGGTCTTTTCCAAAACATCCCAGGAAATAAAGACCAGCACCTGTTTGCGTCGGCTGTTAAATACTTTACTGGAAAATAAGACTTACATATTTTCTAATAGATAGTATCCGTAATGTAAAAGTCATGTAGATTTAGCTCATGGTGCTACACAAATAAAAATTAGGTATAAAAAATGACATACGAAGTAAAATCTCTTAATGAAGAATGTGGTGTTTTCGGTATCTGGGGACATCCAGATGCTGCAAAATTGACCTATTTTGGTCTCCACAGTCTTCAGCACCGTGGTCAGGAGGGGGCAGGAATCCTCTCCAATGATCAGGGGCAATTGAAGCGCCATCGTGATATGGGGCTTTTATCAGAAGTCTTCAAAAATCCAGCTAATTTGGATAAATTGACTGGTACGAGCGCGATTGGGCATGTTCGTTATGCGACGGCTGGCGAAGCTTCTGTAGATAATATCCAGCCCTTCCTTTTTCGCTTTCATGATATGCAGTTTGGACTTGCTCACAATGGAAATCTGACCAATGCCGAATCGCTCAAGAAAGAATTGGAACAAAGTGGCGCTATTTTCAGTTCAACTTCGGACTCGGAAATCTTGGCTCACCTCATTCGTCGGAGTCACAATCCGAACTTGATGGGTAAAATCAAGGAAGCACTTAGTCTCGTCAAAGGTGGCTTTGCTTATATCCTGCTATTTGAGGACAAGTTGGTTGCGGCCCTTGACCCTAATGGCTTCCGTCCGCTTTCTATCGGGAAAATGGCCAATGGAGCAGTTGTTGTTTCCTCTGAAACTTGTGCTTTTGAAGTCATTGGTGCCGAGTGGATTCGCGATGTAAAACCAGGAGAGATTGTAATCGTGGATGACAATGGGATTCAGTACGATAGTTATACGAATGATACCCAGTTGGCGATTTGCTCTATGGAGTATATCTACTTTGCCCGTCCTGACTCTAATATCCATGGTGTCAACGTCCATACAGCTCGCAAACGTATGGGGGCTCAATTGGCGCGTGAGTTCAAGCACGAAGCGGATATTGTGGTCGGTGTGCCAAATTCCTCACTCAGCGCAGCTATGGGATTTGCAGAAGAATCTGGTCTGCCAAATGAAATGGGTCTTATCAAGAATCAATACACGCAACGTACCTTTATTCAACCGACTCAAGAATTGCGGGAGCAAGGGGTGCGGATGAAACTGTCTGCTGTTTCAGGTGTTGTCAAAGGAAAACGTGTGGTTATGGTGGATGATTCCATTGTCCGCGGGACAACCTCCCGCCGTATCGTTCAGCTTTTGAAAGAAGCAGGTGCGTCCGAGGTTCACGTTGCTATTGGAAGTCCTGCGCTAGCTTATCCATGTTTTTACGGGATTGATATCCAGACGCGTCAGGAGCTGATTGCGGCCAATCATACGGTCGAAGAAACTCGCCAAATCATTGGTGCGGATAGCCTGACCTATCTTTCGATTGATGGCTTGATTGATTCGATTGGTATTGAAACAGATGCGCCGAATGGTGGTCTCTGTGTCGCTTACTTTGACGGCGATTATCCAACACCTCTCTACGACTACGAAGAAGACTATCGTAGAAGTTTGGAAGAAAAGACCAGTTTTTACAAGTAGCCGACTGAAGATTCTCCATAAAAGAAAAGGAATAAACAAATGACAAATAAAAATGCGTATGCCCAGTCGGGTGTGGATGTTGAAGCGGGTTATGAAGTTGTTGAGCGGATCAAAAAGCATGTGGCTCGCACGGAGCGTGCGGGTGTCATGGGAGCTCTTGGTGGTTTCGGTGGCATGTTTGACCTTTCAAAAACAGGTGTTAAAGAGCCCGTCTTGATTTCAGGGACTGATGGAGTCGGGACCAAGCTCATGTTGGCTATCAAGTACGACAAGCACGATACTATCGGTCAGGACTGTGTGGCTATGTGTGTTAATGACATCATCGCTGCAGGTGCGGAGCCTCTTTACTTCCTTGACTACGTCGCGACTGGCAAGAATGAACCAGCTAAACTAGAACAAGTCGTTGCTGGTGTGGCAGAAGGTTGTGTGCAGGCAGGTGCTGCTCTCATCGGTGGAGAAACGGCTGAAATGCCTGGTATGTATGGCGCAGATGACTACGATCTGGCTGGTTTTGCGGTCGGCGTGGCTGAAAAATCTCAAATCATTGACGGCTCAAAAGTAGCTGAAGGTGATGTTCTTCTCGGGCTTGCTTCGAGTGGTATTCACTCAAATGGTTACTCACTCGTGCGTCGTGTTTTTACCGACTACACAGGTGAGGAAGTCTTGCCAGAATTGGAAGGAAAGAAACTTAAGGAAGTCCTTCTTAAGCCGACTCGTATCTATGTCAAGGCTGTCTTGCCACTCATCAAGGAAGAGTTGGTCAATGGAATTGCCCACATCACAGGTGGCGGCTTTATCGAGAATGTTCCTCGTATGTTTGCGGCTGACTTGGCTGCGGAAATTGAAGAAGAAAAGGTTCCAGTCCTTCCTATTTTCAAAGCTCTTGAAAAATACGGTGAAATCAAGCATGAAGAAATGTTTGAAATCTTCAATATGGGTGTGGGACTCATGCTGGCAGTTAGCCCTGAAAATGTAGGTCGTGTCAAGGAATTGCTGGATGAACCAGTCTATGAAATTGGTCGCATCGTCAAGAAAGAAAACGAAAGTGTCATCATCAAATGAAAAAAATAGCGGTTTTTGCCTCTGGTAACGGCTCAAATTTTCAGGTGATTGCCGAAGAGTTTCCGGTGGAGTTTGTCTTTTCAGACCATCGTAACGCCTATGTGCTGGAGCGGGCAGAAAAGCTCGGCGTCCTGTCCTATGCTTTTGAACTCAAGGAGTTTGAGAACAAGGCGGACTACGAAGCAGCTCTTGTCGAGCTCTTGGAAGAACACCAGATTGACTTGGTTTGTCTCGCAGGCTATATGAAAATCGTTGGGCCAACTTTGCTCGCTGCTTACGAGGGTCGGATCATTAACATTCATCCAGCCTACCTACCAGAATTTCCAGGCGCTCATGGTATTGAGGACGCTTGGAATGCTGGTGTTGCTGAGAGTGGCGTCACCATTCACTGGGTGGACTCAGGTGTGGACACAGGCAAGGTCATCAAACAAGTCCGTGTTCCACGTCTAGCTGATGATACCATCGAAAGCTTTGAAGCTCGTATTCATGAGGCAGAGTACAAGTTATATCCAGAAGTTATTAGAGAATTGTTGGATAAGTAAATGAAAGGAAATAACATGACTAAACGCGCCTTAATCAGCGTCTCAGACAAAGCGGGCATTGTTGAATTTGCCCAAGAACTCAAAAAACTTGGTTGGGATATCATCTCAACAGGTGGGACAAAGGTTGCCCTTGATAATGCTGGGGTGGAGACCATTGCGATCGACGATGTGACTGGCTTCCCAGAAATGATGGACGGTCGCGTCAAGACTCTTCATCCAAATATCCACGGTGGTCTCCTTGCTCGTCGTGACTTGGATAGCCACCTTCAAGCGGCTAAGGACAATCAGATCGAGCTCATTGACCTTGTAGTGGTCAACCTCTATCCTTTCAAGGAAACGATTCTCAAACCAGATGTGACCTACGCTGACGCAGTTGAAAACATCGATATCGGTGGGCCATCCATGCTTCGTTCTGCAGCGAAGAACCACGCTAGCGTAACAGTTGTGGTAGACCCTGCTGATTATGCTGTTGTTCTTGACGAATTGGCAGCAAACGGCGAAACAAGTTATGAAACTCGCCAACGGTTGGCAGCGAAAGTATTCCGTCACACAGCGGCTTATGATGCCTTGATTGCAGAATATTTCACAGCTCAAGTGGGTGAAGCAAAACCAGAAAAGCTCACTTTGACCTATGACCTCAAACAAGCCATGCGCTATGGGGAAAATCCTCAGCAGGACGCTGACTTCTACCAAAAAGCTTTGCCGACTGACTATTCGATTGCATCAGCGAAACAGCTCAACGGTAAGGAATTGTCCTTCAATAACATTCGTGACGCGGATGCGGCCATCCGTATTATCCGTGATTTCAAAGATCGTCCAACCGTTGTGGCTCTCAAACACATGAACCCATGTGGAATTGGTCAAGCTGATGACATCGAAACTGCTTGGGATTATGCTTATGAATCTGACCCAGTGTCTATCTTTGGTGGAATTGTCGTCCTAAACCGTGAGGTGGATGCTGCGACAGCTGAGAAGATGCACGGCGTTTTCCTCGAGATCATCATCGCACCGAGCTATACGGATGAAGCGCTAGCCATTTTGACCAACAAAAAGAAAAACTTGCGTATTCTTGCCTTGCCATTTGACGCTCAAGAGGCTAGTGAAGTGGAGGCAGAATACACAGGTGTGGTTGGTGGTCTCCTTGTTCAAAATCAAGACGTGGTCAAGGAAAGCCCAGCTGACTGGCAAGTGGTGACCAAGCGCCAGCCAACCGAGACAGAAGCGACTGCTCTTGAGTTCGCTTGGAAGGCTATCAAGTACGTCAAATCAAACGGGATCATCGTGACGAATGACCACATGACACTTGGCGTTGGCCCAGGTCAAACCAACCGTGTGGCTTCAGTCCGTATCGCTATTGACCAAGCTAAAGACCGCCTTGATGGTGCTGTGCTTGCTTCGGATGCCTTCTTCCCATTTGCGGATAACGTGGAAGAAATCGCTAAAGCAGGTATTAAGGCCATCATCCAGCCGGGTGGTTCAGTCCGTGACCAAGAATCTATTGAAGCAGCGGACAAATATGGCTTGACCATGATTTTCACAGGCGTGAGACATTTTAGACATTAAAATTTCAACAGTTTCAAGACAAAGTGAAATCATCAAAATTAATTATAATAATATTTGTAGAAAGCAAGCCTTAAGGCTTGCTTTCTGGTATAATTGTAATAAATAAAACTGTTAAGGAGTAGTTGTATGCCTTTAATTGAGAAATTTAAAATTAATAATCTTTATAATTATTATGATGTCGAGTTGGATTTTAAGAATGATAAGACTATTTATATTGGAGAAAATGGTAGTGGTAAAACGACGATTATTGCGATGTTTTACTATCTACTTGATTTAAATTATAAAAAATTAATACAATTTGATTTTGATAGCATCGAGATTAAATTTGAAGGTAAAGATCAGCTAAAAATTACTAAAAAAGATATTATCCAGATAAATATTCAGAATACAAATGGCTTGACACGAAATATTAGAAACGAGGTACTTAATTTAGTACACAAAATTAAACAGGATAAGAATTTAGAGTCAGATTTATTAGGACTATATGAATCTGAAAATTTTAAGTTTGATGAAGTACCAACAATATATAATAGACATCGTTTACTACAAAACTATCCATTACAATTGATTGAAGCAATGATGCCTGAAGTTTTGAGCAGACTCTTTCCTTCTGGATATATGAAGTTAATACTTGAGATAGAAGAATTAAAGAATAGGTATAAAGTATTATACTTTCCAACTTATAGAAGGATTGAGGAGGATTTACAAGAATTCAATATCGTTCCTAGAACAGAACCAGGAATAAAACCGTTCGATAATAAATCTAGTGGAGAATTGATTCATTTTGGTATGGAAGATGTTGAAGAAAAAATAGATAGTTTATTAAACAAAATTAGCAAGGAAACCTATAAAAGCTACGATGTCATGATTAGTAGATTGTTAGAACTATTTGCTAATGATAATAAAGGAAAAGATATACCTAGTAAGGATTTTGATTCACATAAAGTTGAAATAGCACTTTCTAGATTAGGAGAAAAAATCACTGATGAAACTAAATCTAATATTTTAGATAGAATTAAAAACGGAGAATTGCATAGTGATGTATATCTAAATTATTTAGTCACGAGTATTATTGATAATTATAAAGCTTTAGAAAATATTGACAGAAGAATTAATGAATTTACTGAGAGAGTGAATAAATATTTCTTTGGGAAAAAATATTTCTACAATCCACAGTTATTAGAGTTGGGAATAAAAAGAACCAATAACAAAGGAGAAAGTACTGAAAGTTTTATTAAGTTAAGAAATCTTTCGTCCGGAGAGAAACAATTAATTTCAACTTTTTCCAAAATTTTCTTAGAGGATGAAAAGGAGCTTATAATTCTATTTGATGAGCCAGAAATATCTTTATCAGTACCTTGGCAAGAAGAGTTTATCTATGATATTTCTCAAGCCCAAAAGTGTGCATTTCTAGTCGCAGTAACACACTCTCCATTTATTTATAGTAACATGCTAGATTATGCAGAGGAAATTGATAAGTATATTGAATACTCTCAACAAATTCATCAAAATGAAGGCGATGATGGAGCACCTTTTTAAATAAGGGGAGAATGATTTGAAATCAGTAACAATAAAAAATCATCAAGAAAGTTTAAAAGAACCTTCAGTTGTATGGGAAAAGTATACGAGAGATGTAAAAAATAATCCAAATAGATATTTTGTGTTTTATGAAGGAAAAGATAGGCAATATTATGATTGTCGAATACAACAGTTTGCTGAAAATTTTAACACGTATGAAGTTGGCGGCAAGAGTAAGGTATTGGAATTAGTTAATAAATTTACTCATGAGGAGGGTTATAAATTAAAAAATAAATTATTTTTTATAGATAAAGACTATGGACATCACCAAGTTAATTCTGATATATATATGACTCCAAAATATGCAGTCGAGAACTTTTATGTGAGTTCTGAAGCAATCAAAAGAATATTGAAAGTACATTTTGGAATAAATGATGATGACCCGGAGTTCGGTAGAGTATTGGGATGTTTTAATGCAAGATATAGAGAATTTATTGACTATCTAACAGAGATGAACCTTTGGGCAATTTGTTGTAACTTGAACGATGTCCAAATAGACTTTGATTTATTGGGCTTAAAAAGCACAGCAGCTAAATTTTTGAGAATTAATTATAGTGAACTAGAATTGTTGGTTGAAGATATAAGTTTCAGTTATTTTGAGAGCATGTACGAAAAGGGATTGAGGAAAAAAATTAAAAATAGTAGTGGACTGAGTAGTAGAAATTATAATTTAGATCTATCTGATTACATGAATAAAAAGGAACAGATACGAATCACCTTTGAGAGTCCATTAGAAGAATATCGAAGACACATAGATGAATATTCCAGAGGTAAACAGTTGTTGTGGTTTTTAAAAGAGTTTTTGCTATCAGTAACGAGGAAAGAAGGCGGTATTCTGAAAAATCAGTTTTTGATTGATGATAAAAATATAATGACAGTGTTTACTAATTGTGCAGATACGCCTGAGGGATTGAATGAATATTTGAGAAGAAAATGTTGTTTGATATTCAACTAGTGGATTATATTATAAAAGTAGTTGTAACTTGGCGTGCGACATTTTAGACATTAAAAAACGAAAGGAAAGAAAACAGTTTCTTTCCTTTTTTGACTTAAAATGCTAAGTAAAACAAGATTAAAGCGAACGTTTGTGATATAATATTAGTAAATAATTCGCAAAAGAGGTTGAGAGATGAAGCTGTTAGTTGTCGGTTCGGGTGGTCGTGAACATGCGATTGCTAAGAAGTTGCTTGAGTCAAAAGACGTTGAAAAAGTTTTTGTAGCTCCTGGAAATGACGGAATGACTCTGGATGGTTTGGAATTGATGGACATCTCTATTTCCGAACATTCTAAATTGATTGAGTTTGCAAAAGCCAACGATATTGCTTGGTCCTTTATCGGGCCAGATGATGCCCTTGCTGCTGGAATCGTAGATGATTTTAACCAAGCTGGTCTCAAGGCTTTTGGTCCGACTAGGTCTGCAGCGGAGCTGGAGTGGTCCAAGGATTTTGCTAAGGAAATCATGGTCAAATACGATGTTCCGACAGCAGCCTATGGCACATTTTCAGATTTCGAGGAGGCCAAGGCTTATATCGAGGAGAAAGGCGCTCCTATCGTTGTCAAGGCAGATGGTTTGGCACTCGGGAAAGGTGTCGTCGTTGCGGAGACGGTTGAGCAAGCGGTCGAAGCTGCTCACGAGATGCTCTTGGACAATAAATTCGGGGATAGCGGTGCGCGTGTGGTTATCGAGGAATTCCTTGACGGAGAAGAGTTCTCTCTCTTTGCCTTTGTCAATGGGGATAAGTTCTACACCATGCCGACGGCTCAGGACCACAAACGTGCTTACGATGGCGACAAGGGACCTAACACTGGTGGGATGGGTGCCTATGCGCCAGTTCCTCACTTGCCACAGAGCGTGGTTGACACAGCGGTTGACACCATTGTCAAGCCAGTCCTTGAAGGGATGATCAAAGAAGGTCGTCCGTATCTTGGTGTCCTTTACGCGGGTCTTATCTTGACAGTTGATGGACCTAAGGTTATCGAGTTCAATGCTCGTTTTGGAGATCCCGAAACTCAGATTATCCTGCCTCGTTTGACATCTGACTTGGCGCAAAATATCACGGATATTCTCGATGGCAAGGAGCCCAACATCACTTGGACCGACAAGGGTGTGACTCTGGGTGTGGTTGTCGCATCCAAGGGCTACCCGCTAGATTATGCAAAGGGTGTCGAGTTGCCAACTAAGACAGAAGGCAATATCATCACCTACTATGCAGGGGCTAAGTTTGCGGAAAATAGCAGAGCATTGCTATCAAATGGCGGACGTGTCTATATGCTAGTTACCACAGCAGACACCGTCAAAGACGCCCAAGATACCATCTACCAAGAACTCTCCCAACAAAACACAGAAGGTCTCTTTTACCGAACAGATATCGGAAGCAAGGCTATTAAGTAAAGATATAAGAATAGCGCGACGAAGTCGCCAAATACGATAATGGTCGTTTGATTTGCGAGCATTAGCGAGCTAATATAGAACAATCACCGCCGTTGTGAATGAACGATTGGATGATAATCCAATCGTTCAGGGAAATCGGAAGACCTTGGGCTTCCGATTTAGGCATGAGACACCTTTGGTGGCTGCTGCCGTCCCTCACAACTTAAGGTGATTGAAAAAAGAAAGGAAAGAAAAGGAATATTATGACTAAACCAGTAATTTCCATCATCATGGGCTCAAAATCCGACTGGGCAACCATGCAAAAAACAGCAGAAGTCCTAGCCCGCTTCGGTGTAGCCTACGAAAAGAAAGTTGTTTCTGCCCACCGTACACCTGACCTTATGTTCAAACATGCCGAAGAAGCACGTAGCCGTGGCATCAAGGTCATTATTGCAGGTGCAGGTGGCGCAGCCCATTTACCAGGTATGGTCGCAGCAAAAACCACTCTGCCTGTCATTGGTGTACCAGTCAAATCACGTGCTCTTAGTGGCGTGGACTCGCTCTACTCTATCGTACAGATGCCAGGTGGCGTACCTGTGGCGACAATGGCTATCGGTGAAGCAGGCGCGACCAATGCGGCCCTCTTTGCCCTCCGTCTCCTGTCAGTAGAGGATCAGGCTATTGCGACAGCTTTGGCAGATTTTGCAGAAGAACAAGGAAAAATCGCAGAGGAGTCTACCAATGAGCTCATCTAAAACAATCGGAATTATCGGTGGCGGTCAGCTGGGGCAGATGATGGCCATTTCTGCTATCTACATGGGGCACAAGGTTATCGCGCTGGATCCTGCGGCGGATTGCCCGGCCTCTCGCGTAGCGGAAATCATAGTGGCGCCTTATAATGATGTGGATGCCCTTCGTCAGTTGGCGGAGCGTTGCGATGTCCTCACCTATGAGTTTGAGAATGTCGATGCCGATGGTTTGGATGCTGTCATCAAGGATGGGCAGCTCCCTCAAGGGACAGATCTGCTCCGCATTTCCCAAAATCGCATCTTTGAAAAGGACTTTCTCTTAAATAAGGCTCAAGTCACCGTGGCACCCTACAAGGTTGTGACCTCAAGCCAAGACTTGGCAGATATTGACCTATCGAAAAACTATGTTCTCAAGACTGCGACTGGTGGCTATGATGGCCATGGACAAAAGGTCATTCGCTCAGAAGCAGATTTAGAAGAAGCTTATGCACTAGCGGATTCAGCAGATTGCGTTTTAGAAGAATTTGTCAACTTTGACCTTGAGATTTCTGTCATTGTATCAGGAAATGGCAAGGACGTGACGGTCTTCCCAGTTCAGGAAAATATCCACCGCAACAACATTCTTTCGAAAACCATTGTGCCTGCTCGCATTTCAGAAAGTATAGCAGATAAGGCAAAAGCCATGGCAGTGAGAATCGCTGAACAGCTGAATTTGTCTGGAACACTTTGTGTGGAAATGTTTGCGACAGCTGATGACATTATCGTCAACGAGATTGCTCCACGCCCACATAACTCAGGGCACTACTCTATCGAAGCCTGTGACTTCTCGCAGTTTGATACCCATATCTTGGGCGTTCTCGGAGCACCATTACCAGCTATCCACCTGCATGCACCAGCCGTCATGCTCAACGTACTCGGCCAACACGTCGAGACCGCTGAAAAGTATGTTGCAGAAAATCCAAGCGCCCACCTCCACATGTATGGTAAAATAGAAGCGAAGCACAACCGTAAGATGGGACATGTGACCTTGTTTAGTGATGTGCCGGATAGCGTGGTTGAGTTTGGTGAGGGGATTGATTTTTGAAATGACAGAAGAATTTGATGAATTGCTAGATGATGAAATAACGACCGTAACACTGACTTATACGGACGATTTGATTGTTCCAGAGATTGCGGATAGAGAGGGATTCATATTTTAGAGAGAGCTGGCAATCAGCTAGTCTTAGAATATTTTTGTTCCGTGAAGGAAGTTAAGGATTATCTGAGTAGTTACGGCCTGCCTAGACATCCTGAGAGAATTTCATTTGAATTTTCTATACATGAAGACTCAGAAAATGATAATCTTTAAAGCTAAATGGAAACCAGTTTATGATTCAAATTATTGTCAACGCTTTTGTGGAGGAAGGAAAAGAAATCGCCGTTGTGGAAGTGCTCTTTGCCAGTGCCGACCATGAAAAAGTAAAAGCCAATATCAGGAATTAAAGATTCAATATCCAAACAATTATCTGGCTATCTATGATTTGCCATTGGATACAGATTTAAGTAGCTTACCACACTATCCGTCGGTTGTGACAAGCAAGGAGGAGTTTAATTAGTCTATGAAAACTATCGGTCTGATTGGTGGTATGAGTTGGGAAAGTACCACATCTTACTACCAAATCATCAACGAAACCATCAAAAAAGAGCTGGGTGGCCTGCATTCTGCTAAGATTCTACTTTATAGTGTTGATTTTGCAGAGATTGAGCATTATCAAGCAGTCGGAGACTGGGAGAAAAGCGGTCAACTGTTGGCAGATATTGCTAAGCGCTTGGAGCAAGCTGGTGCGGATTTCATCGTTATTTGTACCAACACTATGCACAAGGTTGCTCCGCAGATACAAGAAAAGATTACGATTCCAATCTTGCATATTGCGCAGGCAACCGCGCAGGCCTTGTTGGCTGACGGTATTCAAAAAGTCGGCCTCCTAGGGACCAAGTACACCATGACTCAAGATTTTTACAAGGAGAAATTAATAGAGTCTGGGTTAGAAGTGCTGATTCCAGACCAAGCTGGTATTACAGAGGTCAATCGGATTATTTATGACGAGCTCTGCCTAGGGGACATCAAAGAAAGCTCAAAGCAGACTTATCTTGCCGTTATAGATGATTTGAAAAAAGCAGGCGCTGAAGCTGTTATCTTGGGTTGCACTGAGATTGGTCTCCTCGTCAAGCAATCCGACACCGATCTGCCTCTCTATGACACAACAGTGATCCATGCAGAGAAAGCAGCGGAGTGGGCGGTGAATAAGTGACCATAGAAGATAAGCATAACCGTAGGTTAGGGCATGTAACTTTGTTTAGTGATCCGCCAAATAGTGTGGTTGAGTTTGGGGAAGGGATTGATTTTTAGGAGGAGACTATGATTCAAATCATCGTTAACGCATTTGTTGAAAAGGATAAGACTGGAGCAGTCGTCGAAGTCTTGTATGCTAGTAGCGATCATGAAAAAGTGAAAGCTAAGTATGAAGAGCTAGTTGCACAATTTCCTGAAAACTATTTAGCTATCTATGATGTCTCGTTAGATACGGATTTGAATACACTGGATCATTATCCTTCTGTGTGGATTGGGAAAGAAGAATTTGAATAGATGGTAGAAAAACTATTTTAAAAGGAGTTTAATAATATGTCAACTTTAGAAGAGAAAATTCAGTTATTAGAACAGCAAATTTCAGATGAGAGACAAAAGCTCTCGGCAGATAGAATGGATATTTCTTTTGGAGAGATTATGAATCTTTATGAACAATCTGAATTGATTATTAGACCAGAGTATCAACGGTTGTTTAGATGGACTAATACACAGAAAACCTTATTAATAGAATCTATTTTAATGGGTATTCCGATTCCTCCGATATTTGTCGCTGAAGATGAGAATGGAGTTTGGGAATTGGTAGATGGTCTTCAGAGGGTTTCAACAATAATAAGTTTTTTTGGTAATTTAAAACCTAATTTAGTACAAAATTATGAAGTTTCAGATGTTGTAGAAGATTTGGTTTCTAATTCAAACAATTGGGAGTTGGAAGCAGGAGATATTATTAAAGATCTAGAAGGATTTAATGTTGAAACTTTACCTCAAAAATATAAACTGAATATTAAACGAGCTGTTTGTCGTGTTGAAATCTTAAGAGGGGAGAGTAACACATCGTTAAAGTATGAGTTGTTTAAGAGATTGAATTCAGGTGGGACGAAGTTGACACCACAAGAAATTAGAAATGCTGTGTATAGGGGAATTAATCCAGATTTAAATGAGTTAATAACAGAGTTAAGCCAGAATAGTGATTTTAAAGATTTGACTAGCTTAAGTGAAACAAAAATTCGGGAATTATATGATCAAGAACTTATATTACGTTTTGTAGCATTTTATAAAAATGTTAACAATATCAATTTAAGCACACAAAGTTTTTTGGATAAATTTATGGATGAGACTACTAGTACAGGTAATCTTGATAGTGAAAAGTATAAGGAAATTTTTAATTCAACGATAGCGTTATTAACGGAGATAGGCGATAATAATATTTTTAGAAATGAACGAAATCTTTTTGTGCCGGCTGTCTTTGAAGGTGTAATGATTGGAACATCGGAAAACTTAGATTATTATGTAAAGCATAAAGATGAATTACGAGAGAAAATTCATCAATTACAAACAGATGATGAATTCAAACGTCTATCTGGTTCAGCATCAAATAGTAGGAGTAGAATTAAGAAACGTTTACAACGAGCTCAAGAGATTTTTAGTTATGGAAATTGAATTGCAAAATTTTTTTGATGAATTAGATTTACGAATAAAAGAATCTGAACATACACTTAATGAAATTGAAAGAGTAATATTTACCAAAAGATATCGCTTGAATACAGAACATTTGGCTATTTTTTCTGTCCAGACTATTGCAATGATTTATTCAATTTGGGAAGGATTTATTCAAAAAACATTTAGTGAATATTTATCAACTTTGAATAAGCTAAATATTCCATTTCAAGACTATCAAAATAGTATTATGGTTTTTCAAATGGAGTCAAAGTTTAAACAGTTTAGAGAATACCCTGAAAAATTGAGTAGAAGGATTAAATTTTTATCTGATTTACGAAGTCACTATCAAAGTGATCGAATTTTATTAGATACATCGATTAATACAGAAAGTAATGTTAGTTTTGATGTGTTGAATAAGATCCTGAAACAATTTTCGTTGCCAGAGTTCCCAGAACGATGGGGAGAAGACTATAATCATCCAAATCCTACTTTGAAAGAAGAAATGAACACATTTTTGGATTATAGAAATGGTGTGGCACATGGAGGAGATATTAGCTCAAATGATAAAGTTACGCAACAAGTGTTTAATAGATATAAACAGTTGGTATTAAAATTGATGTACGAAATACGTGATATACTATATACTGGCGCTGCCTCAAATCATTACTTAAAAGGAGATAACCAACAATGATCAACCGTTACTCTCGCCCAGAAATGGCGAACATTTGGAGTGAAGAAAATAAATACCGTGCTTGGCTTGAGGTGGAAATCTTGGCTGACGAGGCATGGGCTGAGTTGGGGGAAATCCCTAAGGAAGATGTGACTTTGATTCGCGAAAAAGCGGACTTTGACATTGACCGTATTTTGGAGATTGAGCAGCAAACTCGTCACGATGTGGTTGCTTTCACGCGTGCGGTTTCAGAGACTCTTGGTGAAGAGCGTAAGTGGGTTCACTATGGTTTGACCTCTACTGACGTGGTGGATACGGCCTATGGTTACCTTTATAAGCAAGCCAACGACATCATCCGTCGTGACCTTGAAAACTTCCTTAACATCATCGCTGATAAGGCTAAGGAGCACAAGTTCACCATCATGATGGGGCGTACCCACGGTGTGCACGCTGAACCTACAACTTTTGGTCTTAAATTGGCGACTTGGTACAGCGAAATGAAGCGCAATATCGAGCGTTTCGAGCATGCAGCTGCTGGTGTGGAAGCCGGTAAGATTTCGGGTGCGGTTGGGAATTTCGCTAACATCCCACCATTTGTTGAGCAATATGTCTGCGACAAACTGGGTATCCGTGCCCAAGAAATCTCTACACAGGTGCTTCCTCGTGACCTTCACGCTGAGTATTTTGCGGTTCTTGCTAGCATCGCGACTTCAATCGAACGTATGGCAACGGAAATCCGTGGTCTGCAAAAGTCTGAACAACGTGAAGTAGAAGAGTTCTTTGCCAAAGGTCAAAAAGGCTCTTCAGCAATGCCTCACAAACGCAATCCTATCGGTTCTGAGAACATGACAGGTTTGGCGCGTGTTATCCGTGGTCATATGGTGACAGCCTATGAGAACGTCGCTCTCTGGCACGAACGTGATATTTCCCACTCATCAGCTGAACGTATCATCACACCAGATACAACCATTTTGATCGACTACATGCTCAACCGCTTTGGAAATATCGTCAAGAACTTGACGGTATTCCCAGAAAACATGATTCGCAACATGAACTCTACGTTTGGTCTTATCTTTAGCCAACGTGCTATGTTGACCTTGATCGAAAAAGGTATGACACGTGAGCAAGCCTATGACTTGGTGCAACCAAAAACGGCCTACTCTTGGGACAACCAAGTAGACTTCAAACCGCTTCTCGAAGCAGATCCAGAAGTGACATCACGCCTCACTCAAGATGAAATTGATGAAATCTTCAACCCTGCATACTACACCAAACGAGTGGATGATATCTTTGAACGTATCGGACTGGGTGATTAATCCTAACAATAAAAAGCGAGATTCAATCTCGCTTTTTTATATGCTTATCGAAGGGTGTTAATCTTCTTTTTTCTTAGTGAGTCCGTAAGCTGCTAGTGTGGCCATGAGTCCTGCTGCGACCAAGCCTACAGAGTCTTGACTTCCTGTTGCAGGGAGTTGTTTTTCATCTGCTTTGCTAGTAGTTGCTTCAGCTTGCTCAGCTTTCTCAACGGCAGTTCCGACTTCGACAACCTGAGCGACCGCTTCCTGCGATACCGCACTATTGACAAGAGTTCTTTCTTCCTTGCCGTCAGCAGTAGTGCTGACAGAGTAGAAAATCGTACGACGACCATTTACACCAGTAACGACGACTTGACTTTGTCCTTTTGGCAATTGCGGATTTTCACGTGTCACGGTAGTGAAAGGAATCTCTTCTTCTTGGATGTCTAGTCTAGGTTTTGCTTCTGCGGCTGGGGCAAGACCGTGTTCATCCCCTACATGGGTAACAAGGGTTCCGACTTCAATGACTTGTGTCACTGCTTCTTGCGTTACAAGGCTATCGACAAGAGTCTTCACTTCTTTGCCATCAGCAGTAGTGCTTACAGAGTAGTAATGACTGCGACGACCGTTAACACCTTTGGTAAGGACTTGAGTCTTCCCTTTGAGCAAGAGTGGATTTTCACGTGTCACGGTAGTGAAAGGAATCTCTTCCTCTTGGATGTCCAGTCTAGGTTTTGCTTCTGCGGCTGGAGCAAGACCGTGTTCATCTCCTTTGTGAGTAATAGGGGCACCGATTTCAACCACTTGTGTCACAGGTTCTTTGGTCACTTGGCTATCTAGAACAGTTTCTGTTTGTTTTCCATTTTCAGTAAGGACAGATATGTAATGAGTGCGTTCGCCCTCTACACCTGGTGTAATGATCTTTCCCTGACCAGCTGGGAGATTCGGATTTTCCTTCTTGATGACCTCAAATGGAATCTTTTCTGCTCTTGTGATGAGTTCAGGTTTGGTTTCAACATTGGCAGCTAGTTCATTTTCATCGAGGCTTCCTGAGTGAGTTGCCGCTGGTTTGAGGCCTAGGCGGGCTGCCTTGAGTTTGGCTACGAGAGCGTCTAACTCGGCTTGTTTGCTGCGATTGAGGTTGTAGTTGAGAGCCTCTTTAGCTGCATTTAGAGCATCGAGACTTTCTTTGCTGTATCCTTCCAAGTTAGTAGGGATTTGAGCAAGCTCCTCACGGAGAGCATTGTAGTCAGCGCGGAAGTAGTCTTTGTTGTGATCCGCGAAGGCAGTCATGAGTTCAAAGATTTCTTCTTCCTTGTACTCAGCACTTGGTCTATCTGCCCAGATAGCAAGCATACTACCAATAGTAGGAAGGTCAACTTCAGGGTATTTAGTTGATGCTAGTTGATTGAATGGAGTTTTCTCGGTATTTTCGAGAGCTTTTTTGAGGAAGCCACCACCATCTTCTGGTTTTTGGCCGAGAATGTAGTACCAGTCTCCGTTGGTGTTGAGGAATTTGTAGCCTTTGCTTGCTAGGTACTGAGGCGTTGCAAGGTTGTAACCCCACCATCCCTTAGACCAGTAAGAGATGATGACATCCTTGTCAAACTCAACATCATCTTTGTCTTCATAGTAGAAACCATCGTTGAAGGCCATTGGTTGAAGGCCTCTTTCTTTGGCCATGGCAGCAAGGGTGTTAGAGTACTCAGCAAACTTGCCATAGAGTCCATACCATTTGAGGTAGTACCAGCCTTGAGCATTGGTAGCGTCATTAGCGTATTCGTCTGTACCGTAGTTAAAGATCTTAGTCTTGCCTGCAAAGAAGTCCATGTACTTACCGATGAGGGCTTTAACAAAGTTCATCGCCTCTTCGTTTTCGAGATCCATGGTTGTTTTGGAGACTTTATCAAAATTAGCTTGAGGGTTTGCGATGCCTAATTTTTCCATAGCAACGAGCATGGCATCCATGTGACCTGGGCTGTTGATCGCTGGGATGAGTCCGAGGCCTTTTGATTTTGCGTACTCGATCAATTCAGTGATTTCAGCTTGACTAAGAGTGATTCCGTTTGGATCATCGTAGTAAGCTTTTGTTCCTTCGATGATGGCCTTCTTGACATCATCACTTGCATAAATTTTTCCGTTAGCCGTGATGGTCATGTCATCAAGGAGGAAGCGAAGTCCGTCATTTCCTAGGAGAAGGTGCACATCAGAGTAGCCGAGCTCGCTCGCCTTGTCTACGATGCGTTTGAGTTGGTCGAGCGTGAAGTACTTACGTCCGGCATCGATGGAGATTACCTTGTTCTTGGCAAGTTTTTCAACTTCACGTTTTGCGTCTTCTTCTTTTTGAGCTTCTGGTGTGAAGGTCAAATTGCTGACAGCTTCTTGGAGTTTCGCGATTGCTTGATCAATGGTGTCTTGTTGGGCGCGACTGAGGTTGCTATCGAGTGAGCGAATGGCTTTTTCAGCTTCTTTGACAGCTGCGACACTTTCTGCAGTATAGCGGTTAAGGTCTGTTGGGACTTCTTTCAGAGCTTGCTCAGCAGACTCATAGTCAGCTGCGAAGTATTCAGCATTGGCATTTGCGAAGCTACGCATGAGTTTGAAGAGGCGTGATGGTGAATAGCGTGCAGATGGGGTATCCGCCCAAGCAGCTACCATACCCCCGATGAACGGGATAGTAGCCCCATCAGATTTTGGTACAGAAGTGATTGGAGTGTTCTTGATACCATTGAGTCCTTGGTCGAGGTTGTACCAGCCTTGGCCATCGGCATTTCGTCCGAGGACGTAGTACCAAGCATCGTTGGTATTAAGGATTTGGTGGCCTTTTTCAACTAGAAGTTTAGAAGAAGCGACGTCGTATCCGCCCCATCCACCAGTCCACATAGAAACGATGATGTCTTTGTCAAAGGTTCCAAAGCTAGTGTCGCTATTGTAGTAGATACCATCGTTAAAGGCCATTGGTTTGAGACCGTGAGATTTGACGATGCGAGCAAGGTCATTGGCGTAGGCGATAAATTTCTCATAACCCTTGTCTGGGAATCCATCTTCTGGATACCATTTATAGGCTTGAAGAACGCTCCAGCCTTTAGCATCTGTAGCATCATTGGCGTACTCGTCTAGCCCGATGTTGAAGATGTCAGATTTGCCAGCGAAGTAAGCAGCATACTTGTCGATCAGAGCTTTGGTAAATGCAACAGCCTCCTTGTTATCAAGGTCAACGGTACGAGCAGATTCCTTACCAAAGTAGTTGAAGTTCGGTTTTTGGATGCCTAGTTCTTTCATGGCATGCAAAATCGCATCCATGTGACCAGGGCTGTTTACAGTTGGGATGAGACCAATGCCTTTGTTTTTAGCATAGTTGATCAAGTCCGTCATCTGACTTTCTGTCAAATGGTTGCCGTTTGGATCCTTGTAGTAGGCATCGGTTCCGTTTTCAAGTGCACGTTTGACATCGTCACTTGCATAGGTTTTGCCATTGGCTTTGATCGTCATGTCGTCCAGCATGAAACGCATGCCGTCATTTCCAACTAGTAGATGAAGATCAGTATAACCGTAGTGTTTGGCTTTGTCGATGATTTCTTTGAGTTGGTCTGGAGAGAAGTACTTGCGTCCAGCGTCGATTGAGATCATTTTTCGTTTTGCCAGTTTTTCATTTACCTGAGTTGCTCGTTCCATGCTAGGAGTGGCTACTGCAGGTGTGACGGCTTCATTTTTCTTTTCTGAAGGAGTACTTTCGGCAGGAGTCTCAGCTGGGGCAGGGCTTTCTTTCTCGGCAGTAGGAGTTGGACTAGCATTTTCTGTCACAACTGGTGCGCTTGACTCTTCTGTTTTTGGAGCAACTGTTCGAGGAGCCTCCTTGTCTTCTTTGACCTCCTCTTTTACAGGCTTGCCAGCCTTTTCTTCCAGTTTTTCTGGAACCTTGGAGTCTACAGCTTCTTTGACTGCTTGAGGACTCTCCTGAATCGTTTGGACAGTTTCTTCAGCTGTTGGAGCTGGAGTAATCCCGTCGGCAGATACGACTTGTGCGCTAAAAGCAAATCCTATAAGTACAGAAGCTGCCCCAACCGCGTATTTACGGATGGAGAAGCGCTGTTTCTTTTCTAGTTTCATGACAAAACCTCCTTGTTATTATTATGTATGATAGCGTTTACATAAAACCGATTTTATTTTATTATCTAAGGAGTAAAATGTCAAGTGGGTTTATATAAGAACTATAATAAATAGAGGAAATCATAAGATTTAGAAGAAAATTATTTCCAGAAATAAGAAAGAGAAAGCGAATATTTAACTTGTTTTTAGTAAAAACGCTACTAACTTAAATAAGAACCCTTCATAGCGTTCTCACAACCTCTTTCTCGTGCTATAATGAATATAGAAAAAGCCTGAGCTGGGCTCAAGCTTTCTCTTAATGACCTCGATTACATGAGAGGAATTTAATTTTGTAGTAGTCTGCTCGCTTATACGTTTCACTATAGGCGAGGACTTGGCCAGTAGCCTCAAGTTTAGTAGTCTTCGTTTGGAAGACAGTTGGAAATTGTGTATCGATTCCGAGTACAGAAGCAGCATGCTCTGGTGTTGGGAATGCGATTTCGTTGATTTCCTCAAAATGTTCATCGTTCATGTGAATGCGGTAATCCAATTTGAAGCGTTTATAGATAGAACTATAATAGTCAAGATTTGGATAGTTGGCATTGATGTATTGTTCAGGAATATAAGATGTGTGGTAGATGTAAGTTACGCCATTTGTTTGACGGGTACGTTCAATTTTGTAGTAGAACTGATCTCCACGTAATCCAAGTTTCTCTAAGTATTCAAGCTTGTTTCCACGCTCGATAGAAAGGACAGTGACTTTATCGTCTTTTGTTTCAAAGATTTCGACATCTGAAAATTCAACGAGTTTGTGCTTGCGGGCACGTGAAACGAAAGTCCCTTTCCCTTGTTGGCGGACAATATAGCCGTCTTTTGCAAGGTCATTCAAAGCACGCACAACAGTGATTGAACTAACATCATACATCGCGATCAATTCTGCTTCTGTATAAAATTTATCTCCACTTGCAAATTGACCAGAGATGATTTTGTTTTTTAATTCATCTTTAATATATTGGTATTTTGGAATAGCCATAATTTCACCTCGATTCTCTTTCTCCAATTTTGATTCTACCATAAATACAGACAAAATAGTAGTATTTAGGTAAAAAAAATTAAAATAATAGACTAAAAATGTTATGTTACATGTAAAAAATTCCATTTTATAACCTTGTGAATTATCATACATAAAAAGATCGCTTTCATGCTATTTTTAGATAATTTTGGTAAATGGTAAGTAAAAAAATAGAAAAATTTTAAAGAATTTTCTAAAACCTATTGACAAATGCAAAAGATTTGATTATATTTAATATTATAATAAATGAAAGCGCAAACTTAATTCGTCAGAGGTAATAACATGACCAGATTTAAAATTGAGGACGATTTCTATTTAGACAGAAAACCGTTCAAGATTTTGTCCGGCGCCATTCATTATTTTAGGATTCCAGCAGAGGATTGGTATCATTCTCTCTATAACTTAAAGGCGCTTGGCTTTAATACAGTCGAGACCTATGTGGCTTGGAATTTACACGAACCTGTTGAAGGGGAGTTTGATTTTGAAGGTGCCAGAAATTTGGAGAGATTTCTTCAAATTGCACAAGATCTAGGTCTCTATGCCATTGTACGCCCGTCTCCATTTATCTGTGCGGAATGGGAATTTGGTGGCTTGCCGGCTTGGCTCTTGACAAAGGACATGCGAATTCGCTCGTCCGACCCGGCCTACATCGAGGCTGTTGCTCGCTATTATGACCAATTATTGCCAAGGCTTGTGCCTCGCTTGTTGGATAATGGTGGAAACATTCTTATGATGCAAGTCGAAAATGAATATGGCTCTTATGGAGAAGATAAGTCTTATCTACGAGCAATTCGGAAATTGATGGAAGACCGAGGGATTGATTGCCCACTCTTTACTTCAGATGGCCCATGGAGGGCTACTCTGAAAGCCGGAACCTTGATCGAAGACGATCTCTTTGTGACAGGAAACTTCGGTTCTAAAGCTCCGTACAACTTTTCACAGATGCAGGAATTCTTTGATGAGCATGGCAAGAAATGGCCCCTCATGTGTATGGAATTCTGGGATGGTTGGTTCAACCGTTGGAAAGAACCCATCATCACTCGTGATCCTAAAGAATTGGCAGAAGCTGTTCGAGAGGTATTGGAGCAAGGCTCTATCAACCTTTACATGTTCCATGGTGGTACAAACTTTGGTTTCATGAATGGTTGCTCGGCTCGAGGAACTCTGGATTTGCCGCAAGTCACATCTTACGACTATGATGCCCTTCTCGATGAAGAAGGCAATCCAACTGCTAAATACTTAGCAGTCAAGAAGATGATGGCAACCCACTTCCCAGAGTATCCACAGTTGGAACCACTCTATAAGGAAAGCATGGAGATAGGGTCCATTCCATTGGTCGAAAAAGTTTCCTTGTTTGAAACCCTGGATAATCTCTCTAGTCCTACTGAAAGCCTCTATCCAAAAGCGATGGAAGAACTTGGTCAAAGTTATGGCTACCTTCTCTACCGCACGGAGGCAAGTTGGGATGCAGAAGAGGAACGTCTCCGTATCATCGATGGACGTGACCGAGCTCAACTCTTTGTAGATGGTCAATGGATTGCTACTCAATACCAGACAGAGATTGGCGAAGACATCTACTGTCAAGGCAACCGAGAAGGCTTTTCAGAGATTGACATCTTGATTGAAAATATGGGGCGTGTCAACTACGGACATAAGTTTTTGGCAGATACGCAGCGTAAAGGAATTCGAACAGGTGTCTGCAAGGATCTACATTTCTTACTGAATTGGAAACAATATCCACTGCCACTGGATAATCCTGAGAAGATTGATTTTTCAAAAGGATGGACAGAAGGACAACCAGCCTTTTACGCTTTCGACTTTACTGTTGAAGAGCCGAAGGATACCTACTTAGACTTGTCTGAGTTTGGTAAGGGAGTTGCCTTTGTCAACGGGCGTCACCTAGGGCGTTTCTGGAACGTCGGCCCGACCCTCTCACTTTATATCCCTCATAGTTATCTCAAGGAAGGTGCTAACCGCATCATCATCTTTGAAACTGAGGGCGAATATAAAGAAGAGATTCACTTAACTCGTAAACCTACACTAAAACACATAAAGGGGGAAAACTTATGACAATTGTAGGATGCCGTATCGATGGACGTTTGATCCACGGTCAAGTAGCCAATCTTTGGGCTGGAAAACTAAATGTTTCACGCATTATGGTTGTAGACGACGAAGTTGTTAACAACGATATTGAAAAGAGTGGTTTGAAACTTGCGACACCACCAGGTGTGAAACTCAGTATCTTGCCAATTGAGAAAGCAGCAGCAAATATCCTTGCTGGTAAATACGATAGCCAACGTCTCTTTATCGTTGCACGTAAACCAGACCGTTTCCTTGGTTTGGTCGAAGCAGGTGTTCCGCTTGAAACACTCAATGTCGGCAATATGTCTCAAACACCAGAAACTCGCTCTATCACACGTTCTATTAACGTGGTAGACAAGGATGTGGAAGATTTCCACAAACTAGCAGAAAAAGGTGTGAAACTCACTGCTCAAATGGTTCCAAATGATCCAGTTTCAGACTTTTTGAGCTTATTAAAATAGGAAAAAATTTTTAGGAGGTCATTGTTATGATACAATGGTGGCAAATTTTACTTCTCACTTTGTACTCAGCTTATCAAATCTGTGATGAGTTGACAATCGTTTCATCTGCAGGTTCCCCTGTATTCGCTGGTTTCATTACCGGTTTGATCATGGGAGATGTGACAACTGGTTTGTTTATCGGTGGTAGCTTGCAGTTGTTCGTTCTTGGGGTTGGTACCTTCGGTGGTGCTTCTCGTATCGACGCAACTTCTGGTGCGGTTCTTGCAACAGCATTCTCTATCTCTCAAGGTATTGATACAGATCTTGCGATTACAACAATCGCTGTACCAGTAGCAGCACTTTTGACATACTTCGACGTTCTTGGACGTATGACAACTACTTTCTTTGCACACCGTATTGATGCTGCGATCGAACGCTTTGACTACAAAGGTATCGAACGCAACTACCTACTTGGTGCGCTTCCATGGGCTCTTTCACGTGCCCTTCCAGTATTCTTCGCTCTTGCTTTTGGTGGTGCTTTCGTACAATCAGTAGTAGACCTTGTTAAAGAATACCAATGGGTTGCAGACGGTTTGACACTTGCAGGTCGTATGCTTCCAGGTCTTGGATTTGCAATCTTGCTTCGTTACCTTCCAGTTAAACGTAACCTTCACTACCTTGCTATGGGATTTGGTTTGACAGCTATGTTGACTGTTCTTTACTCAAACGTACAAAGTCTTGGTGGAGCAGTTGCTGGTATCATTAGCACTCTTCCTGCTGAAGTTGCTGAAAAAATTGGCTTTGTTAACAACTTCAAAGGATTGTCTATGATCGGTATCTCTATCGTGGGTATCTTCCTTGCAGTTGTTCACTTCAAGAACAGCCAAAAAGTTGCTGTAGCAGCACCTTCTACACCATCAGAAAGTGGGGAAATTGAAGATGACGAATTCTAATTACAAATTAACAAAAGAAGATTTTAATCAAATCAACAAACGTAGCTTGTTTACTTTCCAATTAGGTTGGAACTACGAACGTATGCAAGCTTCTGGTTACCTTTACATGATCTTGCCTCAATTGCGTAAAATGTATGGGGATGGAACTCCTGAATTGAAAGAAATGATGAAAGTTCATACTCAATTCTTCAACACTTCACCATTCTTCCACACAATTATCGCTGGTTTTGACCTTGCCATGGAAGAAAAAGATGGTGTGGGTTCAAAAGATGCCGTTAACGGTATCAAGACAGGTTTGATGGGACCATTTGCTCCTCTTGGAGATACAATCTTTGGTTCACTTGTACCTGCTATCATGGGATCTATCGCAGCAACTATGGCTATCGCTGGCCAACCATGGGGTATCTTCCTTTGGATCGCAGTTGCAGTTGCTTATGACATCTTCCGTTGGAAACAATTGGAATTTGCCTACAAAGAAGGGGTTAACCTTATCAACAACATGCAAAGTACTTTGACAGCTTTGATTGATGCTGCATCTGTACTTGGTGTCTTCATGATGGGTGCTCTTGTAGCAACAATGATCAACTTTGAGATTTCTTACAAATTGCCAATCGGTGAAAAGATGATTGACTTCCAAGACATCTTGAACTCAATCTTCCCACGCTTGCTTCCAGCAATCTTTACTGCCTTTATCTTCTGGTTGCTTGGTAAGAAAGGTATGAACTCTACTAAAGCGATCGGTATCATTATCGTTCTTGCAGTAGGTCTTTCATTCATCGGTAAATTCTTGCTTGGAATGGGCGCATAATTTATGAGTAAATCATTAATTTTGGTGAGTCATGGTCGTTTCTGTGAAGAACTTAAAGGTAGCACGGAAATGATTATGGGTCCACAAGACAACATTCATGCAGTGGCTCTTCTTCCAGAAGATGGTCCAGAAGAATTTACTGCTAAATTTGAAGCTGCTATCGAAGGTTTGGATGATTTCCTAGTCTTTGCAGATCTTCTCGGTGGTACACCATGTAACGTGGTAAGCCGTTTGATCATGGAAGGTCGCGACATTGAACTCTACGCAGGGATGAATCTTCCAATGGTGATTGAATTTATCAATGCCAGCCTTACAGGTGCAGATGCGGACTACAGGAGCCGTGCTGCAGAAAGCATCGTAAAAGTCAACGACCTGTTAGCGGGCTTCGATGATGACGAAGATGAATAAGATGTGACTTAGAGCATCTTATATAGAATATACATGGGAATGGGAGTCACTCCCATTCCCATATTTTCAATAGGAATGAAACAACAATAGATTAGAGGAACTCTATGCTAAATTACACAAAAGAAGAATTACTTGAACTGGGTGCAGAAATCACGACTCGTGAGATCTACCAACAGCCCGATGTATGGAAAGAAGCTTTTGAAGCCTATCAAGCAAAACGGGAAGAAATTGCAGCATTCCTACAAGGAATCGCTGATAAACATGACTATATCAAGGTCATCTTGACAGGTGCTGGGACTTCTGCTTATGTGGGAGATACCTTGGTACCATACTTTAAGGAAGTCTATGACGAACGCAAATGGAATTTCAATGCTATTGCGACAACTGATATCGTAGCCAATCCAGAAACCTATCTGAAAAAAGATGTGGCGACTGTTCTCGTTTCCTTTGCTCGTAGTGGAAATTCACCTGAAAGTGTGGCGACAGTTGATTTGGCTAAAGCCTTGGTGGACGACCTTTACCAAGTGACCATTACATGTGCTGCAGAAGGTAAATTGGCTCTTCAAGCTCATGGTGATGAGCGCAATCTTTTGCTCTTGCAACCAGCTGCTTCTAATGACGCTGGATTTGCCATGACTTCTAGCTTTACGTCTATGATGCTAACAGCTCTCTTGGTTTTTGATCCTACAGAATTTGCTGTGAAAACTGAACGTTTTGAAGTTGTGTCTAGCCTTGCCCGCAAAGTTCTAGACAATGCAGCAGATGTTAAAGAGCTGGTTGACCTTGACTTTAACCGCGTTATCTACCTGGGCGCTGGTCCTTTCTTTGGACTTGCTCATGAAGCTCAGCTCAAGATTTTGGAATTAACAGCTGGTCAAGTGGCGACCATGTATGAAAGCCCAGTTGGCTTCCGTCACGGTCCAAAATCATTGATCAACGAAGATACAGTTGTTTTGGTATTTGGTACAACGACAGACTACACTCGCAAGTACGATTTGGACTTGGTTCGTGAAGTGGCTGGTGACCAGATTGCTCGTCGTGTTGTGCTCTTGAGTGATCAAGCCTTTGGTCTTGAAAATGTCAAAGAAGTGGCCCTTGGCTGTGGTGGTGTCTTGAACGATATTTACCGTGTCTTCCCTTACATCGTATATGCCCAACTCTTTGCCCTTTTGACTTCGCTCAAGGTAGAAAATAAACCAGATACGCCGTCTCCTACTGGTACCGTAAACCGTGTGGTGCAAGGTGTGATCATTCATGAATATCAAAAATAAGGAAGTGTCTATGAGTAAATTACAATTAAGTCCCAATAAAGTAGCTTGCTTGCAAAAACTCTCTGACGAGAACGGCATTATCTCAGCTCTTGCCTTTGACCAACGTGGTGCTTTGAAACGCCTCATGGCTCAATACCAAACGGAAGAGCCAACAGTTGCTCAAATGGAAGAACTTAAAGTATTGGTTGCAGATGAATTGACAAAATACGCATCATTTATGCTCCTTGACCCTGAGTATGGTCTTCCAGCTACTAAAGCCCTTGATGCCAATGCTGGTCTTCTCCTTGCTTATGAAAAAACTGGTTACGACACAACAAGCACCAAACGCTTGCCTGACTGCTTGGATGTTTGGTCTGCAAAACGCATCAAGGAACAAGGCGCAGACGCTGTTAAGTTCTTGCTTTACTATGACGTAGACAGCTCTGACGAACTCAACCAAGAAAAACAAGCCTACATCGAACGCATTGGTTCTGAGTGTGTGGCGGAAGACATTCCATTCTTCCTTGAAATCTTGGCTTACGATGAAAAGATTGCGGATGCAGGTTCTGCAGAATACGCTAAAGTGAAACCACACAAGGTTATCGGTGCTATGAAGGTCTTCTCAGACCCACGCTTTAACATCGATGTTTTGAAAGTGGAAGTTCCAGTCAACGTCAAATACGTTGAAGGCTTTGGCGACGGTGAAATCGTTCATACACGCGAAGAAGCAGCAGCCTTCTTCAAAGCTCAAGACGAAGCAACAAATCTTCCATACATCTACTTGAGTGCAGGTGTGTCAGCTAAACTCTTCCAAGAAACCCTTGTCTTTGCCCACGAATCAGGCGCAAACTTCAACGGCGTTCTTTGTGGCCGTGCAACATGGGCTGGATCAGTTGAAGCCTACATCAAAGACGGTGAAGCAGCAGCTCGTGAATGGCTTCGCACAACTGGTTTTGAAAACATTGACGAACTCAACAAGGTTCTTCAAACAACAGCGACTTCATGGACTGAACGTGTAGAAGCATAAAACAAGTATAGAAGAATCCCCTTTTGTTAAGAAGCTGCTTAAGGTTTTCTGACAAAGGATTCTGAAAATAGAAACTACAACCATAGATGGTGAATACACTCTCTATGGTTTGTTTACTTAAGAGAAATGGACCAAAGGAGAGAAGAATGAAAGCATACACAGAACGTGTATTTGGAAATCATGAGGGCAAGGATGTCTTGGCCTATCGCTTTGAGACTGACAGTGGCTACCAACTAGAAATTATGACTTATGGTGGGACCATCTTGCGCTATGTCACACCTGACAAGGCTGGAAATTTTGCCAATGTGATTTTGGGCTTTGATGATTTTGATAGCTATGTAGGTAATAGTCCCAAGCATGGAGCAAGTGTAGGTCCTGTAGCAGGCCGTATTGCAGGTGCGATATTTGAGCTCAATGGTCAGACCTATAATCTTGAAGTCAACAATGCCAGCAACTGTAACCACAGTGGTTCAACAGGTTGGGATTCGAGCTTGTTTGAATTGGTAGAGGTGAGCGACCATGGCTTGACTCTCTACACAGAGCGTACAGACGGGACAGGAGGATTTCCTGGTAATCTCAAGATCTGGATCAGCTATCACTTGGAAGAGACTGGTGCTTACGAAGTCAGCTACAAGGTAACGACTGATCAGGATACGCTGGTCAATCCAACCAACCACAGCTACTTCAACTTGTCTGGTGATTTTACGCAGACAATTGACCGCCATGTCTTCCAGCTAAATACGGAGGGCATTTACCCAATCGCTCCGGACGGTGTTCCGGCTAAGACTCCAGATGCTACTCGTGATGTGGTGAAACACATCTATAATGGAGCCTTGTTGAAGGACATCTTTGCAGAGGACGATGAGCAAATCCAGTTGGTATCTGGTTTGGATCACCCATTTGCCCTTCCTGCAGGTCATGACAATGCTGGTTTTCTTTATGACCAAAACTCAGGTCGCTTCCTACTTTTCAAGACAGAGGCCCCTTGCTTTGTGGTCTACACAGCAAACTTTGTGGATGAGAGTGTCATCATAGCTGGTCAGCCAATGGTGCAACACAATGGGATTGCCCTTGAAGCGCAAGCTTTACCAGATGCCATTCACAGCGACCTCAAAGACCAAGTCATTCTCAAAGCAGGGGAAACCTTCACCAGCAAAACTCGTTACGAGCTTGTTGTAAAATAAAAAGAAGAGCTGGTTTCCAGCTCTTTTGAGTTGTCTTCGTTGACATTCTATCTCAATAGTGTATAATTGATGTAATTAATTAAGTTACAACAAACGAAAGGAGACACCCGATGACTTATGCATACCAAAGCCACATTTATCTAGCAGAGGCTGTTTTAAATGTCAAGGATTTGACGAGTCAAACGGCTTTTTATCACCAGATTATTGGCTTGGAGATTTTATCCCAAACAGAGACAGAAGCGATTTTGGGACTTGGTCGAAAAGCCTTGGTTCACTTGATTCAGGCAGAAAAGACAGGGGAAGTAAGGGAGTATTATGGACTCTACCATCTGGCGATTTTGTTGCCGACACGAAAAGCCTTGGCAGATGTCTTGAGACACCTAAGTGATTTACGCATTCCTCTGGTTGGGGGTGCAGATCATGGATACAGCGAGGCTCTTTATCTAGAGGATTTGGAAGGAAATGGCATTGAACTCTACCGTGATAAGCCAGTGTCTTCATGGGATATTCGAGAAGACGGCCGCATTATCGGTGTGACCGAAGCCCTTGCGGCACAGGATATCTATGAGTTAGGGGAAAAGGTGGATCCCTTTATCCTAGCTGAAGGGACGAGAATGGGGCATATCCATCTATCGGTGAAGGATAGCCGCGCGGCGAGTCAGTTTTATCAAAAGGTGTTAGGGCTAGAAGATAAATTTAGCATTCCTAGTGCTAGTTGGATAGCGGCTGGTCAGTACCATCACCACCTGGCTGTCAACGAGTGGGCTGGAAAAGGGCTAGCTCCGCGTGAACAAGGCTTGCCGGGCTTGGCCTACTATGTCCTTGAGGTCGAAAGCAAGGAGGAACTTTTGAACATCGTTAAGCAAGCACAAGAGCTAGAAGCACCGATCAAGTGGTTAAATTCGAGTGAGTTGGATTTGGTAGATCCAGATGGGATTGTGACCCGTATTCGCTTGGCACGATGAGATATGAAAAACACATCATAGACATAGAAAAAGGCGGACAAGCTCGTATTCTGTTTTTAGAATGCGGACTTGTTCGCTTTTTTATGAAATGATAAAGGGTAAAAGAGCTATAGCTATAACCAGACTGTAAAGGTAATCACTTGTTTTTTGTAGGTGACAAATATTTTACCTCTAAATAGGCTGACGAGATGCTGAGCCATGGAGAGGCCAATTCCGTGTCCAGATATGGTTTGGTTGTTGTGAGAAGTCTCCGCACGATAAAAGCGATCAAAGAAACGCTTAATATTAGCTGCTTGTCCATCCTTGTAATCATTAGAAATAGTGATGCAGGTTCGTTTGCGTAGTAGGTAATTTTTGCGTTGGAGTGTCAAGCGAATTGTTCCAGCGGGATCGCAGTATTTTCGGGCATTGTCAAGAAGGATGCTAAGAAGCTCATAAAATTCTTCTTGGGCTACTTTTTCTACAACGTCTGCTTCAATAGAACTTTCAAATTTTTTATCTTCTTTGGTAAAGAGAGGAGCAAAATCTGAGGCAACCTTTTCAGCGATGACGGAGATATTTTGAGGAGCTAATTTGATATCCTCTTGCTCCTCGAGCCGAGCAAGTCGGATGAGTCTTCCAATCAGGTGGTTGAGTCGTTCCGTCTGTTCTTTAGTGCTGATACTCCACTCAGTCTCTCCCTCCATTAACTCCTGTAGCTCGGTATTGGCCGAAATGATGGCTAGAGGCGTTTTGAGTTCGTGTCCTGCATTGGTGATAAACATCCGTTGTTTTTCATAGTTTTTGATAAAAGGACGAATGACAATCCCTGAAATCAAGGTGAAGAGCAGTATGAGGAGGAGTAAGCTAGCTAGGGCCAGCCAGATAGAGACCTGAAGTAGGGTGTCGCGTTCGCGGATATAGTTAGTTGTCTCAAAGAAGACCAGTAGTTTCCCAGTCGTAGATTGGCTCACTTGGTAGGTAAAATAGCGTCCCTTATGAGTAATAGAACCATAAGTTTCTTGCTTTTTGAGGATGTTTGGGAGAAAACTTTTGACTTCAGACTCAGTTAAGGACTGGACATTTGTGAGGGAGATGGCGTAGTCATTTTCCTTTTCTCTGACGGAGAAGTATTGAAAATTGTAGACAATTCCTTCTTGGATATTTTTCTCAGTCAGACTTTCCTTGATTTCGTCTGTAATAGGAAGTTCGCCCTCATTCTTGGTTAAGATAGAGAGGACGGTGTGGATGTTACCCTCCGTCTGAGTGTAGACGATACTATTCATCAAGACTAGAAAGAAGGTTAGAATCAGAGTAATGGCAAGAGTGGCCGTTGCGATAAATTTGATACGAAGTTTTCGAAACATCTAGTCACCTCCTGTCAATTGGAAGGGGCCTTCTGCAGCTCCAAGTATTTGTAAGCTAGACTGGACACTTTGGAGTTTTTGGCGTAGGTAGGAGATATAGAGAAAGACGAGCTCGTGATCCTGTTCTTCCAGCTCATCTGGCCAGACCTGCTCTAGTAGTTGTTGACAACTGAGGGGTTGGTTAGCGTGCTGGATGAGGAGAGTCAAGAGTTGGGTTTCCTTTTTCCCTAAACGAATGCTGTTTGTAGCAGCCAATTCTTGTTCCTCAATATCCAAGCGAGTATTTCCTAATTGGACTGTATCCGGGGTGTAGTCTTCCAGGCGGCGTGCAGTAGAACGGAGTCTAGCTAAGAGTTCCTTGAGCGAGAAAGGTTTGGTCAAGTAGTCGTCAGCACCTGCATCAAGTCCAGTTACGCGGTCATCCACTTCGGCCATGGCTGTCAACATGATGACGTGAGTCGTATTGCCTGCCTGGCGAATTTCTTTGAGGGCTTCGATTCCAGTTTTAATTGGCATCATGATGTCAAAAATCATGAGGTGATAGTGGTTAGATTTAGCCTTTTCGACAGCGTCTTGTCCGTTAAAAACAGAATCAACGCTGTAGCCTTCGCGTTCTAACGCAACAGTGATAACACGGTTTAGTTGGGTTTCATCTTCGGCAAGTAGGATTTTCATAGGTTCTCCTTAGTCTTGATCAGAGCGCTGAATCAAATCACGGATGGTCTGCATGGTCAAGTCACAAGAAGCAAGCTCATCGGCACAACGTTTGAGCTCGCGCGTGATTCGCTCAGGATTTTGGATGTTTTTCTTGTATTTCATCTGGTGTTCGAGGCTAGCCCAGGAGTCCATAGCAATTGTGCGCAGTTGAATCTCGATAAAATAGGTACCCTGGTCATTTTCCAGACAGTCTGGGTAGGGAGTGGTCACCTCTAGAATCAGATGATAGGAACGGTAGCCGTTGGGTTTGACCTGACGGATATAGTCTTTCTCTTTGAAAATATGGATGCTTGGCATCTGGCGAATATACTCTACGATGCGGTAGATATCATCTGTAAAGCCTGTGATAATTCGAACACCAATAGCATCTTGTATTTCTTTAAGAGCGGATTGACTTGTCTGAGGAAGGCCCTTGCGTTGGCATTTTTCACGCATACTTTTTTCTGTTTTGATGCGTGCATGCAAATGCTCATATAGTTTGAGGTTGGTTTCTTTTTTGTAATTGGCTGCGGCCTCTTCTATGTCTTGAATAAAGGTTTGCAAGATGGTGGGTAAATAGGCCTCACAGCTACCATAGATAGAATTCATAAGCACGTCCATTCTGAACAGTTTTTTACTATTAACTATTATATCATGAAAACACCGATATGAGATAAGTTCCTACAAAGACAGATGGGATGAGAATTTTGACAAAGCCCCTTATTCGAGATATAATGAAGAAAAATCGAGCAAGGAAAAAGAAATGACAAACTCAAAGTATATAACACGCTTGAAACGTTCAGAGGGCCAGTTGCGTGGGATTCAAAAGATGATAGAAGAAGATCGTGACTGCGCTGATATTGTGACGCAATTGACAGCAGTGAAATCGAGTGTTGAGCGCGTGATTGAGATGATGATTACGGAAAATCTCACCGCCTGCATCAACCAACCACTAGATGATCCCGAGGCTCAAAAGGAACGCCTAGAAAAGGCCATCCGATACTTGATTAAACGGAAATAAATTAATGTTTTGAGATGAAAGTTGCAAAGATCTCTACTATTAGGATAGTTTAATGTGAATCAAGCGAGGCTGGAAAAAGTCTTTAAAATTAAAAAACGCATACTATCAGGTGTTGAAAAGCCTTGATAGTATGCGTTTTATTGTGGGGAGATTTATACTCTTCGAAAATCAAATTCAAACCACATCAGCTTCACCTTGCCGTACTCAAGTACAGCCTGCAGCTAGCTTCCTAGTTTGCACTTTGATTTTCATTGAGTATTACTTCATTTTCTCCTGAAATTGAGTTGTTGCTCAGCTTCTTTTGCTTATTCTACTTGCCCAGGCCAAGCATTCATACCACCTTCTACATTGGTAACGGTGAGGCCTTGAGCTCTAAGAAATTGACAGGCAGATGCAGAACGTACTCCACCTTGACAGATAACATGGTATGCATGGTCAGGATTGAGTTCTTTATAGCCTTGCTCCAAGCTACTTAACGGAAGATTTTTTGCACCTGGCGCATGTCCTGCTTGGAATTCATGTATTTCACGTACATCAATAAGATTTAGATTTTCATGTTGGTATTTTTCATAAAAGTCAGCCATGCTGATACTAGTTTCCATATTCAACTCCTTCTGGGTTAGCCATTTTGTATAGTGAATAAGCGCCGTCAAGGTTTTGGACGGTAAATTCTGCTTGCTTGAGGATACGCTCTGCGATATAGCTGCGCAAACCACTGTGGCAGCTAACGATGTAGGCTTGGTTCTTGTCCAGTTCATCCAAGCGTTCCCGTAGTTCGTTTAGGGGGATATGAATGGTATCGACTTTGAGTCGACCACTCTGGAATTCGCCACTTGTCCGTACATCTAGGAATTTCTTACCAGCAGCCAGTTCGTCTTCGAGCTGGTACCATTGAATATTGTCGCTTAAACCCTCAATTAGGTTCAAGGCCGCGTAGCCCAGCATATTGACGGGATCCTTGGCAGAGCCAAATGGTGGCGCATAGGTAAACTCTAACTCTGGTAAGTCAAAGACGGTGAGATTTCCCTTGATAGCAGTTGCTAGGATATCAATTCGCTTGTCAACACCTTTCTTCCCAACTCCTTGGGCACCATAGATTTTTCCAGTGGTTGGGTCAAAGAGGAGCTTCAAGGTCATATCAGTAGCGCCTGGATAATAACCAGCGTGGTCTTTTCCACTGACATGAAGCGCCTTGTAAGGAAGTTGATTCATGCGAAGGATACGTTCGCTGAGACCAGTCGAAGCGGCTGTCATATCAAAGGCACGGACGATAGCAGTGCCGATACTGCCCTTATTTGTACGTCCTAGTCCTGCGATGACGTCCGCCACTTGGCGTCCTTGTCGATTGGCAGGAGAAGCGAGAGAGATGAGAGCGTCTTGGCCTGTGATTTCTTGCTTGACGACGATGGCATCCCCAACTGCAAAAATATCTTTTTGACTGGTTTCGTAATGTTCATTGACCAGGATACCACCACGAAGTCCCAGTTCAATCCCCGCAGCTTTTGCCAGTCCGTTTTCAGGTTCAACACCGACAGAAAGGATGGTGAGGTCGGAAGCGATCTTTTGACCGTTTTCGAGAACGATGACTTTTCCTTGGTCTTCAAAGCGAGTTGCAGACTGGGAAGTGATAACGCGGACACCATTTGCCAGCAATTCTGCTTGGACAAAGGCCGCCATTTCGTGATCTAATGGTGGCAAGACATGAGGTGCTTTCTCCACGATGGTGACTTGCAATCCTCGTTTCGCCAGGTTTTCAGCCATTTCAAGCCCGATAAAGCCTGCACCGATAACGACAGCTTCTTTTGGATGATTGTCCAAGGCCGCCATAATCTCGTCGAGATCGGGAACATTGCGGAGTGTGAAGGCATTCTCGGCCTCTGCCAGCCCTTCAATAGCAGGAACAAACGGTTTAGCTCCTGGAGAGAGGATCAGCTTGTCGTAGCTTTCTGTGAATTCCTGCCCATCGTGCCGCACCGTCACAGTGTGTTCTTCTGGTGAAATCTGGATGACCTCGTGAAATGGTCGCACATCGAGATTAAAGCGTGCCTTGAGACTTTCAGGAGTTTGAACCAATAAACTATCACGGTTTGCAATTTCTCCTGAAACATAGTAAGGAAGTCCACAGTTTGCAAAGGAAACAAAGGGACCTTTCTCAAAAATAGTGATTTCAGCGTCTTCCATGAGACGTCTGAGGCGGGTTGCTGCTGACATACCGCCTGCAACTCCTCCGACAATGATAATTTTCATTGACTTTCTCCTTTATACTTCTAGATGACCTTGCCTGTCCAAGCGCTCATACCGCCTCGGACATTGATGACATCGTAGCCTTTTTTCTTAAGCTTTTTAGCAGCTAGTTTGCTTCGTACACCTGAATGACAAATGACATAAAGTGTTTCTTTTGTCGCAGGTGTGTAGGAACCAATTTCAGTTAGAGGGACATTCTTGGCGTTTTTAATATGACCTCTACGGAATTCCATAGGCGTCCGAACATCCAATAGCTGAATCGGTTCTCTGAGTTTAGCTTCTAACTCGCTGGTAGAAATACTGTCAATTTTTGTAAATAAGTGAAACATAGGCACCTCCAAATATACCCTTATGGGGTATATTAAACCATGAAGTCAAGATTTTGTCAAGCAAGTTGTTTTGACTTGGGAGAGGGCTTGGTTTTGAGAGTTTAGAAAGCAAGCTATTCTTGACCTTTCAAAGTCTTTTTGATATGATGGCCTCAAACTAAGTGTGAGGTGCTAAGATGACCAGTGAATACCAGAAAATGATAGCAGGGGAGCCTTACCGTCCGTCGGACCCAGAGTTGCGTGCCTTGGCGCAGGCTTCTCGCCAAAAACAGGCTGCCTTTAACCGAGAAGAAGATCCCTTGAAGGGTGCGGAGATTATCAAGACTTGGTTTGGTTCAACTGGGCAAAATCTTTATATCAATCCACGCTTGGTGGTCGATTATGGAGTCAATATCCATCTAGGGGAAAATTTTTATTCTAATTGGAACTTGACTATGCTGGATGTTTGTCCGATTCGCATCGGGGACAACGCTATGCTTGGCCCCAACTGTCAGTTTTTACCCCCCCTCCATCCACTGGATCCTCATGAACGCAATTCAGGGGTCGAATACGGCAAGCCTATCACCATTGGAGATAATTTCTGGGCTGGAGGTGGCGTCATTGTCCTTCCCGGGGTGACACTGGGAAATAATGTCGTTGCAGGAGCAGGGGCCGTGATCACCAAGTCATTTGGAGACAATGTCGTCCTAGCTGGCAATCCTGCGCGTGTTATCAAGGAAATCCCAGTAAAAGAAAACTAAAAAGAACAGCCTCGGCTGTTCTTTTTATGAGTTTTGGTCTTATAAATTTTTCTTCTTTTTGGCTTTCTTGGTCAAGGAAACATCGCACTGAGGGATGTTGGTTTTAAAAACTTATTAAAGGTAGTCTAGAGTTCAAAAATTGTTTTTAGCAGTCCTTTTTAAAAAAATACTAGGCGAAATCTAATCCAAACTGAATTTAAGGAAACTTTCAGAAAAGTTTTAGTTTCGTTTCAGAAATCTTCTGTAGACTGTCTAGCTATATCATACGAAGGAGAGGAAAAAGGTATGAAATCAAAAAAATGGACCCTACTCGCAACGAGTTTAACGGCAATGGTGCTGCTGGCAGCATGTGCCCAGTCAACAACTACATCCAATACCAATGCAACGACAAATAGTGCAACAACAACTTCAACAAAGGCAAACCAATCTTCCTATTTTACAGAGAAGGACTATGATACTTCTTATGATGAAAGCACAGCTTCTAAGATTGAGTTATCTGGCTCATCAGCAAACGTCTCTGGAGATGGGGTGACAGTCTCTGAATCAACAGTGACCATCACAAAATCTGGAACCTATGTAATTTCAGGTCAGTCTGACGGAGTGCAGATCAAGGTCGAGGCAGATAAGTCTGCAGATGTTCACCTAGTCCTAAAAGGCGCGACCATGACCAATACCAATGCAACGATTTCTGCGACATCAGCTGGTCATGTCTACCTAACTCTAGCAGAGGGAACCATCAACAGTCTCTCTGGCTCAAGCTCTAACAGCGACGAAAAAGCAGATGCAGCTCTCTTTTCTAAGGTAGATTTGACCATAGACGGGAAAGGAACTCTCAATGTAGATGGCAAGAAAAACAATGGTATTAAGGCTAATGACACTCTCCACATCACGGGTGGAACCTATAACATCACAGCAGTTGGCGATGCCTTTAATGTCAATGATGAACTCAACATCACTGGTACGACCATGATCATTGATGCTAAAGAAGACGGAGTCAAGGTGGATAATGATGAGGATACTTCAGTCGGAACCATGTACCTATCTAATAACAACATCACCGTTACAGCAGGAGATGATGGCATCCACGCTTCTGGAGACCTCGTCATCGATAGTGGGACCTACACCGTCAAGAATTCGACAGAAGGACTTGAAGGTAAGTCCATCACTATCAACGGTGGGGACATTACCATCTATTCGACAGATGATGGAGTCAATGCAGCTAATAAAAACGCCCAACAAAGTGAGATTTTCTTTACCATGAACGGTGGTAACCTGACAGTAGAAGTTGGTCAAGGGGATACAGACCCAATTGACTCAAACGGCAATATCACGGTCACAGGCGGAACCATTAAAATGACTGGTCAGACAGGTTTTGACTTTGATGGAACTGCGACCTACACAGGTGGAGATATCTACCTCAACGGCGAAAAACAAACGGAAATCGTCAACTCTATGCCTGGAGGCGGTGGACCAAATGGAGGCCCTCAAGGAAATGGTGGTCCTGGCGGTCCAGCCCCTGGTGGACAAGGATAAATAAAAAAGGATAGCATTCTAAGAGCAATGTTATCCTTTTTGTATCGTAGATTCATATTTTATGAGTGGTTTTATAATCGTAGCTTTCAAAGGCTAAATTGTTAAGTCTCCCGTTTTTGTTTACTTAAATTTCTTGAATTTTAAGAGAGTATTGAGTAGTTTTCCCCTAAATGTTTTGTTTTGATAGGCGATTGCGAGGGAATTGAAAAATTCAACTGCTAGGTGTTCGTGGTGACCGAGTACCATCTCGCTTGGAGCTGCTTCTGGGGAAAAGACACCTAATTTGATGCGAAGTCTACCTTTTTTCATCTTGAACTGGTGCATGCCATACATCTTGATATCAAGGCTTGGATCGGACATGAGAGTAGCTGTATCACCTGCCATAGAAATTTTTGTATCAGCATCAGGAATGACTGGTTTTTCAGCATCTAGACTGATAAAGATTTTTTGATAAGTTGGTTGTCCGTACTCTCCAATCAACTTCATCACTTCCTGTCCACCGTGCACCCCAGCAAATATAAAATGTTCAGGGTGAATTTTAAAAGGGAGCGCTTCGTCGCCCATTTTATTTAGCTCTTGGTTGAAGGCGAAGAAGTTTCCCAAAGTCAATCCATCCACGTAAGCAGCTTGTAGGTTACGTCCCTTAACCGAATTCTTAGAAATGCCATGCCGCATTTGGTCTGATTCTGCTAGACGGTCAGCGTAGAGTTCGAGGATTTTTTGACTTCCAAGGGCTAATTTGGTTTCAATTAGGTCTTGAAAATTTCTTAGTCTGTTTCATATAAAAATGAGTAAAATGAATTCCCATTACCAAGGTCATTAGAGTTGCGATAGCAATGACGATGGTTGGATTAGCCGAGAAAAGTAGAGGAAAAATAGGCCTTTAAAAAGTGGACAGGAAAGACCATTTCGGAGTATAGAGAGGAAGTTCAAAAACATTTTTAGAAATAAGACATGTGCATTATAAACATCAGATAATAATATCTGGTGCTTTATTTTTTAAAGAATTTCAACTTTTTTCTTGACAAGTGAGTAAGCACTCACTATAATAGGTTCATATTTAGTAAGTGAGTAATCACTCACAAAGGAGGAAGCAAATGAAAACATTACTACATTTACAAGATTTAGTAAAATCTTTTGACCATCAAATAGTTCTGGATCATGTCAGCTTTGAATTGCAGACAGGAGAAATTATAGGTTTAATTGGTCCGTCTGGTGCTGGTAAATCAACTATGATTAAGACCACGTTAGGAATGGAAAAGGTTGATGGAGGCGTAGCTTTAGTGTTAAACCACGCTATGCCTAATCGCCATATTTTAGGAGATATTGGTTATATGGCCCAGTCAGATGCCTTATATGAAGCCTTGTCAGGTCAAGAAAATCTGGAATTTTTTGGTCAGCTAAAGGGGCTTTCTAAAAAAGACCTAAAGGAGAAAATTGCTCATATAGCTCAAGTAGTGGATCTGACAGAGCATTTGAATAAAACGGTATCCGGTTATTCTGGAGGAATGAAGCGACGCTTGTCTTTAGCCATCGCGCTTCTGGGGAATCCTCAGCTCTTGATTTTGGACGAACCGACAGTTGGAATTGACCCTTCTCTTCGGAAGAAAATCTGGAAAGAATTATTCGCGCTTAGAGACAATGGGGTTGGGATATTAGTTACCACCCATGTTATGGATGAGGCGGAGTTAACGGATAAGGTCGGCTTATTATTAGGTGGAAAAATCATTGCTTTTGATACACCGCAACACTTAAAAGAAAGTTATCAAGTTTCAAGTATTGAAGAAGTATTTTTGAAAGCAGAAGGAGAGTAAGATGAGAACCATTGCTATTGCTAAAAAAGTTATCAAAGAATTGCTTCGTGATAAACGAACCTTGGCTATGATGTTTGTAGCGCCGGTATTTATTATGTGGCTGATGAACCTCATGTTTTCAGCTAGTACAACCGTGAATGTCAAGTTAGCGACACAAGATCTACCAACTGGTTTGGTAACGAAAATGGATGAGCTCGATCATGTGGACGTCGAGACTTATCAAGACTTAGATCAAGCCAAAGAAGCGCTAGCAAATGAAAAAGTCGATGCTGTGATTTCTTATAAAAACGGTGAGTACCAGGTCGACTACGCAAACACAGACGCCTCCAAAACATCTATGATACGACAAGTGTTACGAACGAGTATCGCCAGTGAAGGCACCGATCAGTTACTATCTCGTGTTAAACAAGCTCTTCCACAATTGGACTCGGACGCAAAAACACCAGAAATCAAGGAGTCTTACCAGTATGGAGATGAAAATACAAGCTTCTTTACCAGTATGATTCCGGTTTTGATAGGTTTTGTAGTTTTCTTCTTTGTCTTTTTGATTTCAGGTATGGCGCTTTTGAAAGAGCGCACCAGTGGAACACTAGAACGTTTGTTAGCAACACCAGTGAAACGATCCGAAATCGTCTATGGCTATATGTTGTCTTACGGTATTATTGCGATTTTTCAAACGGCAGTTGTCGTTTTAGCAGCAATCTGGCTACTAGATGTAGAAGTTGTAGGAAGTATTTTAAATGTTATAATAGTTAATGTGGTACTTGCTCTTGTAGCACTAGCTTTTGGAATTCTCTTGTCTACTCTAGCAAAATCAGAATTCCAAATGATGCAATTTATTCCTCTCGTGATTATGCCTCAACTCTTTTTCTCAGGGATTATTCCATTGTCATCCATGGGAGAATGGGCTCCAACTGTGGGGAAATTTTTGCCATTAACCTATTCTGGTGATGCAATAAGCCAGATTATTCTTTACGGACACAATCTTGGTGATATTTTGCCAAATCTTGGTGTTTTAATGATTTTCTTGATCATTTTAACAATTCTCAATATTGTTGGATTGCGTCGTTATCGTAAAGTTTAGAAATTAACATAAATAATACTAAAAAGGTGTGAAGATTAGATGGATAAGACTGTTTTTGAATCGTTTGAAGATTACTTAGAAGAAGCGAATTACCCTCAAGGAAAGAAAAAAATTATGCAGGCAGCAGTGGACCTCATATCAACTAGGAGTTACCATGGGACCTCAACTCTTCACATAGCTGAGCGTGCTGGACTAAGCCAGGCAACTTTGTTTAAGTATTTTAAGACGAAGGATGATCTACTGACGGCTATTTTACATCCTGTAGTCCCAGGCATTTTCGGTAGTTTTTTTGAGGAACTCTTAGCTTTTGAAACGACAGAAGAGAGGGTTCGTTATCTCGTCCACGATCGTATGAGCTATCTCAAAAAAAATCGTGCTTTGATGAAAATCATTCTGCAGGAGAGTTTTTCAAATAAGAAACTAAAAAATGAACAGATTTTTATCTGGAATGCTATTCAAGATAAACTTCGAGTGCTTCATAAAGAATTGCTAGCAGATCCACGTGTAAATCCAGAGTTAACGATTCCTCAAATGGTTCGTATTTGTGTTGGTCCATTGTTGGCTTACTTCGCTCAGCTTTATATCGTTAGCGACAATGGAGAAATAAATGAAGAAGACTTAGACTTATTAGAAAAACAGATTTTAGGTGCTTTGTGGAAATAGAGTAGGCCTAGACAAAATGGAGGCTAGATTCTATTGGTTTGGCTTCTTGCACAAGATAATATAAAAGGGTATATATTGTCTGATGCAGATTCGTGCTTTTTTATTATTGAATTTGCTATTTTGGTGATAGTCCTCAATCACTTTACTAAAACAGAAACCGACCTCTCCAGCAGAGCAACGATTTCTTAAATGTATGGAAGAGGAGTTTTCTGGCTTGCTAAAGACAACTCCTTGACACTCCGTCAGCTTTTGATACAATAGTACAAAATTAGAGGAGGTGGGCTATGATTCAGAAACATGCGATTCCCATTTTGGAGTTTGATGACAATCCCCAAGCGGTCCTTATGCCAACACATGAGGGATTGGACTTAAAGTTGCCAAAGAAGTGTATCTATGCGTTTTTGGAGGAGGAGATTGACCGCTATGCTCAGGAAGTAGGAGCGGACTGTATTGGTGAGTTCGTTTCGGCCACCAAGACTTATCCAGTCTATGTCGTCAACTACAAAGGCGAGGAGATCTGTCTGGCCCAGGCGCCCGTGGGCTCTGCTCCAGCGGCCCAGTTTATGGATTGGTTGATTGGCTATGGCGTGGAGCAAATCATTTCCACTGGAACCTGTGGCGTCCTAGCCGATATAGAGGAAAATGCCTTTCTCGTCCCTGTTCGGGCTCTGCGAGATGAGGGAACCAGCTACCACTATGTAGCACCTTCTCGTTATATGGAGATGCAGATTAAGGTTATCTCTGCCATTGAGCAAGTCTTGGAACAAAGAGGCATTCCTTATGAGGAAGTTATGACCTGGACGACAGATGGTTTTTACCGAGAGACAGCTGAAAAGGTTGCCTATCGCAAGGAAGAAGGTTGTGCTGTTGTGGAGATGGAGTGCTCTGCTCTTGCGGCAGTAGCTCAGCTACGTGGGGTTGTCTGGGGAGAGTTACTCTTTACCGCAGATTCCTTGGCAGATCTGGACAACTACGACAGTCGTGACTGGGGCTCGGAAGCTTTTGATAAGGCGCTCGAACTCTGTCTTGCTATTGTGCACCACATGTGAGTGTTCTTACTGTTTTTATGGTAGAATGTAGTTATGTTATTCAAATCTTTTTTGGAAAAAATCAAGACGATGCTGGTTCGATTATCACCAGCTCGTCGCATCTTTTTAAGTTTTGCCTTAGTTATCTTCTTGGGCTCGCTCCTTTTAAGCCTACCCTGGGTTCAAGCAGCAACGTCACAAGCGACCTACTTTGACCATCTCTTTACGACTGTGTCCATGGTCTGTGTGACAGGGCTCTTCACCCAGCCGGTGGCCTCTACTTACAATATCTGGGGCCAGTTGATTTGCATGCTGTTAATCCAGATCGGTGGTTTGGGGCTTATGACCTTTATCGGAATCTTTTATATTCAAGGGAAACAAAAGCTCAGTCTTCGTAGCCGTGAGACTATTCAAGAAAGTTTTAGTTATGGGGAAACCCAGTCCTTAAAGGACTTCATCCGCTCGATCTTTTTGACGACTTTCCTAGTAGAAGGGCTCGGTGCCTTTCTCCTGAGTTTTCGCTTCATTCCTGAATTTGGATGGGGGCGAGGGATGTTAACCTCTATCTTTTTGGCTATTTCAGCTTTCTGCAATGCTGGATTTGATAATTTTGGAAGTACGAGTTTGGCAGTCTTTCAGACGGACCCTTTGATCAATCTAGTGATTGCAGGATTGATTATAACGGGTGGTCTAGGATTTATGGTCTGGTTTGACCTAGCGACCCAGTTTGGGAAAAAGAAAAAACGCCGCCTGCGTTTCCATACCAAGTTGGTTCTCTTTTTAACGGCGGGAATTTTACTCTTTGGAACAGTATCGACTCTCTTAATTGAGTGGAACAATCCTGGAACGATTGGAAATCTCAGCGCTCCAGAGAAACTGCTGGTTAGCTTTTTCCAGACTGTCAGCATGAGAACGGCAGGTTTTGCCTCTATTGACTACACCCAGGCTCGACCGGTCACCTTGCTGATCTACATCTTGCAGATGTTTCTGGGCGGGGCGCCTGGAGGGACAGCAGGGGGACTCAAGATTACGACCTTCTTTGTCTTGTTAGCCTTCGCTCGTAGTGAACTATTGGGCTTGCCTCATGCAAATGTGGCTCGGAGAACTATTGAACCTCGAACCGTGCAAAAATCTTTCAGTGTCTTTATTATCTTCTTGCTGACTTTCTTGCTGGGCTTGATTCTATTAGGGATAACAGCAGAGGGAAATCCGCGCTTTATCTACCTCATGTTTGAGACCATTTCAGCCCTTGCGACAGTTGGGGTGACGGCGAATTTAACACCAGAGTTAGGCAAGTTAGCTCTCAGCATCGTTATGTTGTTGATGTTTATCGGCCGTATTGGCCCCTTGACACTACTGGTAAGTTTAGCAGAATACCAGCCAGACAAGAAAGATATGATTCACTATATGAAAGCAGATATCACTATCGGATAAGAAAGGAAAAACGATGTCAGATCGGACAATTGGAATTTTAGGTTTGGGAATTTTTGGGAGTAGTGTTTTGGCTGCTCTTGCCAAGCATCATATGAATATCATTGCTATTGATGACCACGAGGAGCGCATTAATCAATTTGAACCCGTGCTGGCGCGTGGGGTAGTTGGGGATATCACGGATGAAGAACTCCTTCTATCAGCGGGGATTGACACCTGCGATACCGTGGTTGTCGCAACGGGGGAAAATCTAGAATCCAGTGTTCTTGCAGTCATGCACTGTAAAAGTCTAGGGGTGCCGACCGTCATTGCCAAGGTAAAAAGTCATATGGCTAAAAAGGTACTGGAGAAAATTGGTGCGGACTCGGTCATCTCACCGGAATTTGAAATGGGGCGTTCATTAGCGCAGAGAATTCTCTTTCATAACAGCGTAGATGTCTTTCAGTTGGACAAGAATGTTTCAATTGTCGAGATGAGAATCCCTCAATCTTGGGCGGGGAAAAGTCTTAGCCAGCTAGATTTACGTGGGCGATACAATCTCAATGTACTTGGATTTCGTGACTATGAAAATTCTCCTCTAGATGTTCAATTCGGCCCCGATGACCTTTTACGGTCAGGCGCCTATATCATGGCGGTGATTAATAACCAACATTTGGATACTCTAACAGAGCTTAGTGAGTAGGAGAGGAAGGGCTGTTTTCTTCCCCAATGATTAATGAATCAATATAAGTATTTTATAAGAGGGATTTAAGAAAAATTTTAACTTTTTCTTAATCCTTTTTAATTTTAGGAGATTATACTAGAGCCATCAAATAAAGAAAAACTCTAAGGAGAATCCTATGAAATTCAATCCAAATCAGAGATATACTCGTTGGTCTATTCGCCGTCTCAGTGTCGGTGTTGCTTCAGTTGTTGTGGCTAGTGGCTTCTTTGTCCTAGTTGGTCAACCAAGTTCTGCACGTGCTGATGTCGTCAATCCGACCCCTACCCAAGTTGTGCCAGACGCTGCTTTGGTGAGTGAAAAGAGCGACTTACCAGCAGAGGTTCTCAAAAAAGCAGTCGATGTAGCTCTTCCTTCAGAACAAGCAGACTCAGCACCTAAAGCAAGCTTGGATATTACAAGCTCTTCAGAAAAAGCGGACGCAACTGCTAAAGAGCCGGCAGTAGCGCCAAAAGAAGAAGTACAAGCACAACCTGACTCTAAGAAACAAACAGAAGATGCAGTTAAACCTGTGGAAAGTCCTGCGCCTACAGTTTTTGGACAAGACCGTGAAGCTAGTGAAGCGCAACCAGCGACCACCCCAGCTGAAGTACAAAAAGGTGTGGCTGATAATACCAAAGACACAGTAGATGTTCCGGCTAGCTACCTTGACAAAGCCAATTTCCCAGGCCCATTCACAGCCGGTGTCAACCAAGTTATTCCATATGAATTCTTCGCTGGAGACGGCATGTTAACTCGCCTGATCTTGAAAGCATCCGACAAGGCTCCATGGTCAGACAACGGTTCAGCTAAAAATCCTGCTCTTCCACCAGTAGAAAAATTGGGCAAAGGCCTTTACTTCTATGAAGTGGACTTGGCAGGCACCCAAGGTAAATCTGATAAAGAGCTGCTTGACTTGTTGAAACAAAACGGCACACATAGCTATAAAGCTACCATCAAAGTGTACGGTGCAAAAGACGGCAAGCCTGACTTAACTAATCTGGTAGCAACTAAAGATTTGGATGTCAACTTGAATGGTTTGACCACCCCAGCTGAAGTCCAAAAAGGTGTGGCTGACAATACTAAAGACACAGTAGATGTTCCGGCTAGCTACCTTGACAAAGCCAATTTCCCAGGCCCATTCACAGCCGGTGTCAACCAAGTTATTCCATATGAATTCTTCGCTGGAGACGGCATGTTAACTCGCCTGATCTTGAAAGCATCCGACAAGGCTCCATGGTCAGACAACGGTTCAGCTAAAAATCCTGCTCTTCCACCAGTAGAGAAATTGGGCAAAGGCCTTTACTTCTACGAAGTGGATTTAGCAGGCACCCAAGGCAAATCAGATAAAGAGCTACTTGATCTCTTAAAACAAAATGGTACACAAAGCTATAAAGCTACTATCAAGGTGTACGGTGCAAAAGACGGCAAGCCTGACTTAACTAATCTGGTAGCGACTAAAGATTTGACTGTTAATTTGAATGGTTTGACCACACCAAATCAGGTTAAAGAGTCTGGCTTGACCACATCAAATCAGGTTAAAGACTCTGTTGCTAATAACATCAAAAATAGCATTGATGTTCCAGCTAGCTACCTTGAAAAAGCAAATGTTCCAGGTCCATTCTTGGCAGGTGTTAACCAAGTTATTCCGTACGAAGCTTTTGGTGGAGATGGTATGTTGACTCGCCTCTTGTTAAAAGCTTCAGACAAAGCCCCATGGTCAGACAACGGAACAGCTAAAAATCCTGCCCTATTGCCACTTGAAGGCTTGGCTAAAGGCCAATATTTCTACGAAGTGGATTTGAATGGCAATACGGTTGGCAAAGATGGTCAGGCCTTGCTGGATCAACTTCGAGCTAACGGAACCCATACATATCTAGCTACTGTTAAAGTCTATGGAGCTAAAGATGGCAAACCTGATTTGACCAATCTGATTGCTATTCGTCAAGTAACGATTCAGCTTCATGGAAAAGAAATGGCGACAATACCATCTCAACAAGGTCAGATGAATACGAAGCCTTCTGAAACAGGCTCTACGGGTACGACTGAGGGTATGATGGGTACAAATAACCATATGTCAGATATGAAAGTAGATCAACCAGCTTCTAGCCCAATGGCTAATATGATGGAAAAAGATGATAAAGCGATGCTACCAAATACTGGGGAAGCTAAAACAGCTACAGCTGGCCTTGGTATCTTTGGTCTAGCCTTGGCAGGTCTTGTTGGACTTTTGGGTTTGACAACCAAACGAGAAGATTAAGATTCAAATCACTTAAACATTAGGGAAAATAGTGTTATACTAAAGCAAGTATAACACTGTTTTTATCGAAGGAGTGTCAGATGAAAAAGACAATTTTGCTGGTTGATGATGAGATAGATATTCTAGATATTCAAAACCGCTATCTTATACAGGCAGGTTACGATGTTTTGGTCGCCCATGATGGTAAGGAGGGGTTAGAACTTTTCAGAAAAAAATCTATCGACCTCATTATCACAGATATCATGATGCCCAATATGGACGGTTATGATTTTATCAGTGAAGTTCAGTATATCGCTCCGGATCAACCCTTCCTCTTTACAACTGCTAAGACAAGCGAACAGGATAAGATTTATGGCTTAAGTTTGGGGGCAGATGATTTTATAGTCAAGCCCTTTAGCCCACGCGAATTGGTTTTAAGAGTGAATAATATCTTGCGTCGCCTTAGCCGTGGAGGAGAGACAGAACAGATCGAGTTTGGTGACTTGGTAATCAACCATGTGACTCATGAGGTTCGCATTGGGGATCAACCTTTGGAATTGACAGTAAAATCCTTTGAACTTCTATGGATATTAGCCAGCAATCCCGAGAGAGTCTTTTCAAAGACGGAACTTTACGAGAAGGTATGGCAGGAGGACTATGTGGATGATACCAATACACTCAATGTTCATATCCATGCTTTGAGGCAAGAGTTGACCAAGTATACAAATTCAAATGCTCCTGCTATCAAAACTGTCTGGGGTTTGGGTTATAAGATGGAAAGACCAAGAGGTAGAAAATGAAATTAAAAAACTATATTTTAGTGGGGTATCTAGTGTCGACTCTACTAACGATTTTGGTCGTTTTCTGGGCAGTCCAACGAATGTTGATCGAGAAAAGCGAAGTTTACTTTCTAGTTGGAATGACCTTGATTGCTAGTTTCATTGGCGCTGCAGTGAGCATCTTTCTCTTGTCGCCTGTTTTCTCTTCTCTGAAACATTTGAAAAAACAAGCTCAGGATATAGCAAGCAAGGATTTCAGCACAGAAATTGAAACCAAGGGACCATTAGAATTTCAAGAGCTGGGCCAGGCTTTTAATGACATGTCCCACAATTTGCAAGCCACCTTTCAATCACTTGATGAGAGCGAGCAAGAAAAGAGAATGATGATTGCGCAGCTCTCTCACGATATTAAAACTCCCATTACCTCCATTCAGGTTACTGTGGAGGGAATTCTAGATGGAGTGATTAAGGAAGAGGAGCGACTCCACTACTTAGCCACGATTGGTCGGCAAACCGAGCGTCTAAACAAGCTAGTGGAGGAATTGGATGTTCTGACTCTTAACACCCAACCTCAAGATACTGCTGATGAAGAAGTCGAAGAGGTCTTTTTAGATCAGCTGTTGATTGAGTCAATGAGTGAATTTCAACTCCAGATTGAACAAGAGGAGCGAGATGTTTACATTCAAGTATCACCTGAGTCGGCGAAAATCAAGAGCCATTCTGACAAACTTTCTCGCATTCTGGTCAATTTGTTAAACAATGCCTTTAAATATTCAGAACCAGGAACCAGAATCGAGGTTCTTGCCCAATTAACAGAACAAGAGCTGAGAATCAGTGTGAAAGACGAGGGTCAGGGAATCCTTCCTGAGGATTTGGAAAAGATCTTTAAACGACTTTATCGTGTAGAAACTTCGCGCAATATGAAGACAGGTGGACATGGATTAGGACTTGCGATTGCACGCGAACTAGCCCATCAGCTTGGTGGCGAAATCACAGCAGAAAGTCAATATGGCTTAGGAAGCAAATTTACATTCAGCCTCAATTTGAAATAAAGCTGTAAAATCCCTTTACATATCTAGCTTTTCATGGTATAATAGCCTTTGTGTGAAATAGCAGCAGGAAAGCATGAAGCTCGTCAACAGGTGTCTTATGACAAGTAACCTTGGCTGTTTAGGCGAAGGGCATCTGCACGAATCAGGGCTTTCTAAGTGACTATTTCCGCCAAATATTATTTATATCAGGAGGACATACATATGTCACGTTATACAGGACCATCTTGGAAACAAGCTCGTCGCCTTGGCCTTTCACTTACAGGTACAGGTAAAGAATTGGCACGTCGTAACTACGTACCAGGACAACACGGACCAAACAACCGTTCTAAATTGTCAGAATACGGTTTGCAATTGGCTGAAAAACAAAAACTTCGTTTCACTTACGGTGTAGGTGAAAAACAATTCCGTAACTTGTTCGTACAAGCTACAAAAATCAAAGGCGGAATCCTAGGTTTCAACTTCATGCTTCTTTTGGAACGTCGTTTGGATAACGTTGTTTACCGTCTTGGTCTTGCGACTACTCGTCGTCAAGCTCGTCAATTCGTAAACCACGGTCACATCCTTGTTGACGGAAAACGCGTTGATATCCCATCATACCGTGTAACTCCAGGTCAAGTAATCTCAGTTCGTGAAAAATCATTGAAAGTTCCAGCAATCCTTGAAGCAGTAGAAGCTACTCTTGGACGTCCAGCATTCGTATCATTCGATGCTGAAAAATTGGAAGGTTCATTGACTCGCTTGCCAGAACGCGACGAAATCAACCCAGAAATCAACGAAGCACTTGTCGTTGAATTCTACAACAAGATGCTTTAATTTTAAGAAATATCTTACAGAAAGCCTACAACAGTGGGCTTTTTGCTTTGTCTTAAAAGGTTGATTTCTGGGTTTGCTTAGATATTTGCTAGATTGATTTCATTGCTGCTTCAAAGAATGAGACGGCTTTTTTTGCGTTCTCTTTTGAGAGGTAAAAAGAAGCGTGACCCTCCCACAGCTATAGAGCTTTTAGGCGGGAAAACCACACTTCTTTCTTGAATTAATTTTACATCATTTTGACTTAAAAAACAAATAGAGGCGTCCCACCTCCTACCGCAGAAAGATCTGTTTCAAGGGGAGATGGAAAACCTCTATTCGTTAATTTAATTATAGCCTAAAAAACTTTTAAATACAAGGCTATTGAGATAGTAAGGGGGAAAAAAGAAGTAACCATCATTCCGACCACATAGTAGACAGGGGGGAACAAGATTACTTCCTTTATTTACTTAAGTATACAACATTTTTACAAGAAAGCAAAGTAGCAGGTTAGTCTAATGGGGTGCTTGTTGTACTTTAGCAAGTAAGGTGTGCTATAATGCTTTTAACAGGAACTAAAAGCCATTAGTAAATAACTAATATTGGGTCATATTGTTCCGATGTTAGAGAGAAGGAACTTAATGAAATTATGGGAATATGTTGATAAAAATGTTCGCCTTATTTTAGAAGATGGGACCTCCATCAAGGGTAGGGTGGTTGATTGGTTTGACGGTTATGATTTAGATGGTCCTGACGAAATAGTTATAGGTGATCGCTCATATCCTGAAGATATTATCAAGAAAATCAAAATTATTAGTGCTTAGTTCAACCTAGGCGATTTTATCGACTAACTATAAAAAGTATAAGAACTATCGAAAAAATAGCAGAGAGGAAAATAAATGAGTAAACAGCTTTGGAAGTATCTTCGATCAAGGGTTCAGATAGTCACTAATTGCGATAAGATAATCAAGGGACGTGTCATAGACTTTGTTGACGAAATGGACAATGATGAGCAAGATGAAATCACTATTCTCATTGCTAATCCTAGTCCAGATGAAGCTACTGAAATTTCTCTCTTTGAGAGTGAGATTGTCTCGATTAAAACAATCTCATAGGACTTAGAACAATCTAGGTGCTTTTACCTGCCTTATTTGAAAGAAAACACTATGGAAAAGGATTTAGTTTATATGGCAATATTAGATGATTTACAAGAGTTATATGACAATGGTTGGGATGCCTCTTTTGATTATAATGGTCAAGTATGTGGGATTTTTCCTAATTCTGTTCATGATATTGTAGTGGTGATTGGAGATAAGGAATACCAGGTATCATCATTCATTGATCTGATTTCTCTAAAAATTGACGATAACACTTTAGTAGAAATTATGGATGGAATTGAAGTGCAGTATTATTAAAATAAAAATCATCTTTGATGAATGAACTGCACCCCAAAAATTAGATTTTGTCTGTTAAATTTTTGGAACGTAGCTCAATATGCTACAACGTTCTTATTAGGAGGGGAAGGGTAATGGGTTATAGTCAACAAGTATTAGACATGCTCCAGCAAACAGTCAGTGGTCAGATTGATAATTTTTGGGATTTTTCCTTTACGTTTAACGCTCTTTTTGGAGAAGATGCGGAATTTTCCGAGGCTTGGGATAATGAAAACTCTGAAATGTTTGACGCTCTCAATGACTTTGAGTTGATGATATTTTTAGAGGAACATGATCCAAGCGACAAACAAGGTTTTATCGATTTCTTAACACCTTACTACGAAAAAGCAAAGCAATTAGCCAATATTGAAAGGAATATTTAAATGACACTCTGGAAATTTAACCGTACAGATGTAATTATCACGTTAAAAAATGGCGCGGTAGTTAGAGGATTTGTAGAAGACTATTGTGACGCCTCTGACAATGACGAGGAGATTGACTCCTTGCTGGTAGATGTTGATGGAACTCTTTATGAATATTTTGAAGATGAAATCGTCAGCATCATAGAAAGCTAGTAGTGGGAATAGAATCTAAGGAAAAAATCTTGTTTGTTGAGATTGTTTTAGTTGGGATGGTCCTATATGAAAAAGGATGAAATTAAAAAATATTTAGACAAAGATCTTGAATTTAATTATAATAGCCGAGGTGCTTGCTTTTTATCGAGTATATGTGTAGTTGGTTATGATTATGAAGGTCAGCAGTTTGATACAATTGATGAAGCTATGGAAGCTAAAGTATTTGACGGGAAAAGCTTAGTAGATATATGGGATGAAGTTTTTCCACAAGTTTTTTAAAATGAAAAGCACCTTTGATGAACTGCACCCCAAAAGTTAGATTTTTTCTGTCTAACTTTTGGGGTGCAGTTCAAATGTATGAGATATTTTTAGTTTTGATTTAATTTCGATATTTTTCCGGAAAATACTTATTTTTCGGAAAGTCAAGATTTTGTTATTATTTATGATATACTGGTACCGTAATTATATCCTTACAGAGGTTAAGTAAGGGTTTCAGTACACGTCAATAGATGTCAAAATATTGATTTTAAGCGATTTTTGATTTTTGGAAACTCATTATATCGCACTACAAATCAATAAAAACTCTACCTTTTACTCTACCTTTTTTAGATAAATATATCATCTGGATATTGAAGTTAAGCCCTGCTATCATTTCGATGGCAGGGCTTTTTAATGTTTGGGACACTACCTTCTTATCTATATTTTGATGGAGCTGAAGTTGACATCTACAAAGTTTAATGTTAAAATACATTCAAAAATATATTTGAATGAGGTGCTTTATGGTTCAAAATGTTGTTACTTCAATAATCCTGTATTCTGGGACAGCCGTAGACTTACTTATTATC
>NZ_JAQFBD010000002.1:0-433 GCF_027691175.1 Streptococcus halitosis | reverse complement strand
GACTCGAACCACCGACCTCACGCTTATCAGGCGTGCGCTCTAACCACCTGAGCTACGCGCCCAAGTTTAAAAACTTGGTATGAACTTTCGTTCAAAGCGGGTGACGAGAATCGAACTCGCGACAACAGCTTGGAAGGCTGTAGTTTTACCACTAAACTACACCCGCTTAATAAAATAAGATATGGCGCGAGACGGAATCGAACCGCCGACACATGGAGCTTCAATCCATTGCTCTACCAACTGAGCTACCGAGCCAAATTGCGGGAGCAGGATTTGAACCTACGACCTTCGGGTTATGAGCCCGACGAGCTACCGAGCTGCTCCATCCCGCGTTAATATAAAAGGAGGATGTGGGATTCGAACCCACGCACGCTTTTACACGCCTGACGGTTTTCAAGACCGTTCCCTTCAGCCGGACTTGGGTAATCCTCCA
>NZ_JAQFBD010000014.1:0-515 GCF_027691175.1 Streptococcus halitosis | reverse complement strand
GTAAAGTTATTTGTATAAGTCGCCCCATCATTCAAGACACGACCAACAACCGTTGGATAAAGAGTTTCAACAGGTTTAGTTAAATCAGCATTGTATGTTGCCAATGTCTCATCAGTAGCCTTAAAGGTTACAGTGTGACTAGCTTTGTCATAGCTTGTTTCAAAACCTTTGCTTGCAGCCTTGGTTGCTTCCAAATCAAACTGATAACCAGTTGGAAGTGGATCTACCAATACAAATGAAGTTGTTTTTGGACGACCAGCTGTCAACGCTTCTGTTTTCAACTCAAACTTCACTACAGACTGCTTAGCAACTAGAGTACGATCGATATCTACTCCATCCTCATTTTTAATTTCTTTATTAATCTGAGGTTGTGCAAATAGACGATTGTAATGGAAGTGAACTGTTGGCACCGCTGGTGGTGTTGGCAACTGCTTAGGAGTTGGTGCTACCGGCGGAGTTGGCAATGGATCATAATTTGGCTCTTCTGGTTTTGATGGCTCTGGTTGATCTGGAGT
>NZ_JAQFBD010000013.1:0-529 GCF_027691175.1 Streptococcus halitosis | reverse complement strand
TTGTTACTTCAATAATCCTGTATTCTGGGACAGCCGTAGACTTACTTATTATCCTAATGTTATTTTTTGCCAAAAGAAAAAGCAGAAAAGACATCATTAACATCTATTTAGGACAATTTCTAGGCTCTGTTAGTCTAATATTGCTAAGTTTACTTTTTGCATTTGTCTTAAATTATATTCCTAGTAAAGAGATTTTAGGTTTGCTCGGTTTGATTCCAATTTTCCTAGGACTCAAAGTTTTGCTTTTAGGAGATTCTGATGGAGAAGCTATTGCAAAAGATGGTTTGCGCAAAGATAATAAAAACCTGATTTTTCTAGTCGCTATGATTACTTTTGCAAGTTGTGGTGCTGACAATATTGGTGTTTTTGTCCCATATTTTATTACCTTAAATTTAGCGAATTTGATAGTGGCTTTACTTACCTTTCTAGTCATGATTTATCTCTTGGTTTTTTCTGCCCAAAAATTGGCACAAGTCCCTTCTGTTGGAGAAACTTTGGAAAAATATAGCAGATGGTTTATTGCCGTTGT
>NZ_JAQFBD010000012.1:336-621 GCF_027691175.1 Streptococcus halitosis | reverse complement strand
AACTTCTGTTTGACTTGGTTGCGTTGGCGTTGCTTGACTGCCATCTTTCAAGTCTATTTGGTCTGATGGAAGTAAGGATTTCACTTCTTGCGGAAGTTCTTTTCCTGGCGTTCCGCTGACAAACTCGTGAACTGCTTTATGAGTCACTGTTGGAACTGGGGTGAATTCCCATGTGCCTACAAACTTAACATCTGCTCCATTGATGGTTTCTGATGCCTTGTCGTAGGACTTGAAGCTCCAGGTACCTTCTGCCGTCTTAACTTCTGTTTGACTTGGTTGCGTTGG
>NZ_JAQFBD010000012.1:0-326 GCF_027691175.1 Streptococcus halitosis | reverse complement strand
CCTTCTGCGGTCTTAACTTCTGTTTGACTTGGTTGCGTTGGCGTTGCTTGACTGCCATCTTTCAAGTTTGTTTGGTCTGCTGGAAGAAGGGCTTTCACTTCTTGTGGAAGTTCTTTACCTGGGGTTCCGCTGACAAACTCGTGAACTGCCTTATGAGTCACTGTTGGAACTGGGCTTGCTGTAAATTCCCATGTACCTACAAACTTAACATCTGCTCCATTGATGGTTTCTGATGCCTTGTCGTAGGACTTGAAGCTCCAGGTACCTTCTGCCGTCTTAACTTCTGTTTGACTTGGTTGCGTTGGCGTTGCTTGACTGCCATCTTT
>NZ_JAQFBD010000011.1:0-758 GCF_027691175.1 Streptococcus halitosis | reverse complement strand
ACGCCGGAAGTAGTTGGGGGTTGCCCCCTGTGAGATATGGAAGTCGCTTAGCTCGAGGGAGTTTAGCTCAGCTGGGAGAGCATCTGCCTTACAAGCAGAGGGTCAGCGGTTCGATCCCGTTAACTCCCATATAGGTCCCGTAGTGTAGCGGTTATCACGTCGCCCTGTCACGGCGAAGATCGCGGGTTCGATTCCCGTCGGGACCGTTTAAGGTAACGGAAGTTATTTTAGACTCGTTAGCTCAGTTGGTAGAGCAATTGACTTTTAATCAATGGGTCACTGGTTCGAGCCCAGTACGGGTCATATTTGCGGGTTTGGCGGAATTGGCAGACGCACCAGATTTAGGATCTGGCGCTTAACGGCGTGGGGGTTCAAGTCCCTTAACCCGCATAATAGAAAGTAGCCGGCTTAGCTCAGTTGGTAGAGCATCTGATTTGTAATCAGAGGGTCGCGTGTTCAAGTCATGTAGCCGGCATTTTTTTATATAGAATAAGAGGTCGATGCGAACGTAGTTCAGTGGTAGAACACCACCTTGCCAAGGTGGGGGTCGCGGGTTCGAATCCCGTCGTTCGCTTAGAGAGGCCGGGGTGGCGGAACTGGCAGACGCACAGGACTTAAAATCCTGCGATTGGTAACGATCGTACCGGTTCGATTCCGGTCCTCGGCATATAATGATGAGCACCCTTAGCTCAACTGGATAGAGTACCTGACTACGAATCAGGCGGTTAGAGGTTCGACTCCTCTAGGGTGCATTTTTT
>NZ_JAQFBD010000010.1:0-5634 GCF_027691175.1 Streptococcus halitosis | reverse complement strand
ACGGTTGTTGGTCGTGTCTTGAATGATGGGGCGACTTATACAAATAACTTTACATTGACAGTCAACGATGCCTACGGTGTTAAGTCAAATATTGTTCGTGTAACGACTCCAGGTAAACCAAATGATCCTGACAATCCAAACAACAACTACATCAAGCCTTTGAAAGTTAACAAGAACAAGCAAGGTGTGAATATTGATGGCAAAGAAGTTCTAGCTGGTTCAACGAACTACTACGAATTAACATGGGATTTGGATCAATATAAAGGTGATAAATCTTCTAAGGAAGCAATCCAAAACGGCTTCTACTATGTAGATGATTATCCAGAAGAAGCCTTAACCCTTCAACCAGAATTGGTTAAGATTCGTGATCTAGAGGGCAACCTTGTATCAGGTATCAGTGTTCAACAATTTGATAGTTTAGAAGCTGCTCCTAAGAAAGTTCAGGACTTGTTGAAGAAAGCAAACATCACTGTTAAAGGTGCTTTCCAACTCTTCTCAGCTGATAATCCAGCCGAATTCTACAAGAACTATGTAGCAGCAGGAAAATCATTGCTCATCACAGATCCGATGACAGTTAAACCTGAATTTGGTCAAACGGGTGGTAAGTATGAAAACAAAGCCTACCAAATTGATTTTGGAAATGGCTATGCTACAGAAGTAGTTGTCAACAATGTACCGAAAATCACACCTAAAAAAGATGTGACAATCAGTATGGATCCAAGTAGTGACAATATTGATGGCCAAACTATTCCGTTGAACCAGTACTTCAATTATCGTTTAATCGGTGGTTTGATTCCACAAAATCATTCTGAGGACTTGAATGACTATAGTTTTGTAGATGATTATGACCAAAAAGGTGATCAATACACTGGAAACTATAAAGTTCTTGCCAAGGTTGATATCCGATTGAAAGACGGTCGTGTTATCAAGGCAGGGACAGACTTAACCGCTGAAACACAGGTTGAACATGACCAAGATAAGGGAATGATTACCATTCGCTTCAAGAAGGAATTCCTTCAAGAGATTCAGTTGGATTCTCCATTCCAGGCTGAGACTTATATTCAAATGAAACGAATTGCTGTTGGAACCTTTGAAAATACCTATGTAAATACTGTGAACAAAGTTGCTTACGCTTCAAATACAGTTCGCACGACAACGCCAGAACCTAAGAAACCAGAGGAGCCAACAACTCCTACTCCAAATCCAAATCCAAAAGGAAACCCTACTCTACCTCAAACAGGTACAAATGATTCAAGCTACATGCCATATCTTGGTCTAGCAGCTTTAGTAGGAGTTTTAGGACTTGGTCAGTTGAAACGAAAAGAAGACGAAAGCAACTAAGCTCTAAAAGTTAAATAGAAAAGAGGAACTCTGTTTCCTCTTTTTTAGGCTCATTGTCAACTGTAGTGGGTTGAAGAAAAGCTAAGCTCGAGAAAGAACAAATTTCGTCCTTTCTTTTTTGATATTCAGAGCGATGAAAATTCTCTTTTTGAAGTTTTCAAAGTTCCGAAAACCAAAGGCATTGCGTTTGATAAGTTTGATGAGATTATTAGTCGCTTCCAATTTTGCGTTGGAATAGGATAACTGAAGGGCATTGACGATTTTCCCTTTGTCCTTTAGAAATGTTTTAAAGACAGTCTGAAAAAGAGAATGAACCTTCTTTATATTGTCTTCAATGAGTCCGAAAAATTTCTCTGGTTCCTTATTCTGAAAGTGAAAAAGCAAGAGTTGATAGAGGTGTGTCAAGTCTTCTGAATAGCTCAAAAGCTTGTCTAGAATTTCTCTATTCGTTAAGTGCATACGAAAAGCAGGGCGATAAAATCTCTTATGGCTGAGTTTACGGCTATCTTGTTGAATGAGCGTCCAGTAGCGCTTGATAGCTTGTGTTCTGCCCTCAAGAACAGTGATGATATTGAGCTTTTCAAAATCTTGCGCAATGAAACTCATCTTTCCCTTAGTGAAGGCATACTCGTCCTAGGACATAATCTCAGGCAGACGAGAAAAATCATGCTTAAAACGGAAGTCATTGAGTTTGCGAATGACAGTTGAAGTTGAAATGGAAAGTTGATGAGCAATATCAGTCATAGAAGTTTTTTCAATCAACTTCTGAGTAATTTTTGGTTGATCATACGAGGGATTTGGTGATTTTTCTTGACTAGGGAAGTCTCAGAGACCATCATTTTCGAGCACTGATAGCACTTGAAACGTCGCTTTTTAAGGAGAATTCTAGTAGGCATACCAGTTGTTTCGAGGTAAGGAATTTTAGAAGGTTTTTGAAAGTCATATTTCTTCATTTGGCTTCAGCAATCAGGACAAAGTGGGGCATCATAATCCAATTTAGCGATGATTTCCTTGTGGGTATCCTTATTGATGATGTCTATAATTTGGATATTAGGGTCTTTGATATCGAGTAGTTTTGTGATAAAATGTAATTGTTCCATATGGCTCTTTCTAATGATGGTTTGGTTGCTTTTCATTATAGGTCATATGGGACTTTTTTCTACAACAAAATAGGCTCCATAATATCTATAGGGGATTTAACCACTACAAATATTATAGAGCCAAAATAAATGAAATTAAAAAGAAGATGGTGTGGCCATCTTCTTTTTAATTTCATTTATAAATATGTTAGATTTATCGATAAATGAAGGGGGGAGAGTAAATGTTTGCATCCCGCATCATAAAATGCTACTATGGATGGTAGATGATTAATTTAGATAAGAAAGGGATTAGAATGAAAAATAAAAAAGAAGTCTATGGATTTCGTAAAAGCAAAGTTGCCAAAACTTTGTGTGGTGCTGTTTTAGGAACTGCTTTGATTGCTTTTGCAGACAAAGCAGTATTTGCTGACGAAGTTACAGAGACAACTAGTACAAGTACAGTTGAGGTAGCTACCACAGGAAACCCAGCCACAAATCTACCTGAAGCTCAGGGTGAAATGAGCCAAGTTGCCAAAGAGAGCCAAGCTAAGGCTGGTTCTAAAGACTCAGCTTTGCCAGTAGAAGTATCATCAGCTGATTTGGATAAAACAGTTGCCGATGCAAAATCTGCAGGAGTTAAGGTAGTTCAAGATGAAACAAAAGACAAAGGAACAGCCACAACTGCTACAGAAAATGCTCAAAAACAAGATGTGATTAAAAGCGACTATGCTAAACAGGCTAAAGAAATAAAGACAACAACTGAAGCATATAAAAAAGAAGTCGCAGCTCATCAGGCAGAAACAGATAAAATCAATGCTGAAAACAAAGCAGCGGATGACAAGTATCAAAAAGATCTAAAAAGTCATCAAGAAGAAGTTGAAAAAATCAACACTGCTAATGCAACAGCTAAAGCAGAATATGAGGCTAAGCTAGCACAATATCAAAAAGATTTAGCAACTGTCAAAAAAGCAAATGAAGATAGTCAACAGGATTATCAAAATAAACTTTCAGCTTACCAGACGGAATTAGCTCGAGTACAAAAAGCTAATGCTGAAGCTAAAGAGGCATATGATAAAGCAGTAAAAGAAAACACTGCAAAGAATGCAGCGCTTCAAGCTGAAAATGAAGCGATTAAACAACGTAATGAAACTGCAAAAGCAACTTATGAAGCGGCAATGAAGCAGTATGAAGCAGATCTTGCAGCTGTTAAGAAAGCTAAGGCAGATAATGATGCTGATTATCAAGCTAAATTAGCAGCTTATCAGACAGAATTGGCTCGAGTACAAAAAGCTAATGCGCAAGCTAAAGCAGCCTATGAAAAAGCTGTTGAAGAAAACACAGCCAAAAACACAGCGATTCAAGCTAATAATGAAGCGATTAAGCAACGTAACGCTACTGCAAAATCGACTTATGAAGCAGCGTTGAAGCAATATGAAGCAGATTTGGCGGCAGTTAAGCAAGCAAATGCTACCAATGAAGCAGACTACCAAGCTAAGCTAGCCGAATACCAGACGGAATTAGCTCGCGTTCAAAAAGCTAATGCTGAAGCTAAAGAAGCTTATGAAAAAGCAGTAAAGGAAAATACTGCTAAAAATGCTGCACTCCAAGCTGAGAATGAAGAAATCAAGCAACGCAATGCTAAAGCCAAAGCAGACTATGAAGCTAAAGTTGCAAAATATGAAGCAGACCTTGCCAAGTATAAGAAAGATGTAGATGAGTATCCACAGAAACTCAAAGAGTACAATGAAGAGCAGGCAAAAATCAAAGAAGCTCTAAAAAAACTTGAACAAACTAAGACAGAAGACGGAAATTTGACGGAGCCATCTGCTCAAAGTTTGGTGTATGATTCTGAGCCAGATGCTAAATTATCTTTGACAACAGAGGGTGGCACACTTCTCAAATCCTCTGTAGTTGATGAAGCTTTTAGTAAAAGTACATCGAAAGCCAAATATGATCAAAAAATCTTACAGCTAGATGACTTAGATATTAGAGGGTTAGAGAAAGCTGATTCAGCTACTTCAACTGTTGAGTTGTACGGAAATATTGGGACTAAATCAACCTGGACTACCAACGTGGGGAATAATACGGAGGTGAAATGGGGCTCAGTACTTTTGAAACGTGGCCAAAGCGTAACTGCGACTTATACTAACCTTCAAAAAACGTACTACAATGGTAAGAAAGTTTCCAAGATAGTCTATAAGTATACTATAGATGAAGATTCGAGATTTAAAAATCCTAGTGGAAATGTATGGTTGGGAATTTTTAGTGACCCAACGCTAGGAGTTTTTGCGTCGGCATACACAGGTAACACAGAGCAGAATACATCAATTTTTGTAAAGAATGAATTCACCTTTTATGATGAAAATGACCAACCAATTAATTTTGACAATGCCCTTCTTTCAGTAGCATCTCTAAATAGAGAAAATAATTCTATTGAGATGGCCAAGGATTACACTGGTAACTTTATTAAAATTTCCGGTTCATCTGTTGGAGAAAAAGACGGAAAGATTTATGCCACAGAAACCCTGAACTTTAAACAAGGGCAAGGTGGAGCTCGCTGGACAATGTATAAAAATAGCCAGCCTAATTCAGGATGGGATTCATCAGATGCTCCAAACTCTTGGTATGGTGCAGGAGCAATTCGAATGTCAGGAACAACTAACCGTGTGACAGTTGGTGCAACTTCTGCTACTTTAGTAGTTCCTTCTGATCCAGTTATGGCGGTTGATACAGGTAAAAGACCAAACATCTGGTACTCACTCAATGGTAAGATTCGTGCCGTTAATGTTCCAAAAATTACCAAGGAAAAACCAACTCCGCCAGTAGCACCAACTGAACCACAAGCTCCTACTTATGAGACAGAGAAACCATTGGAGCCTGCTCCAGTAGCGCCAAGCTATGAAAATGAGCCAACACCACCGGTAAAAACTCCAGATCAACCGGAACCATCAAAACCAGAAGAGCCAACATATGAGACAGAGAAACCATTGGACCCAGCTCCAGTAGCACCAAGCTATGAAAATGAGCCAACACCACCGGTAAAAACTCCAGATCAACCGGAGCCATCAAAACCAGAAGAGCCAACATATGAAACGGAGAAACCATTGGACCCAGCTCCAGTAGCACCAAGCTACGAAAATGAGCCAACTCCACCAGTTAAGACTCCAGATCAACCAGAGCCATCAAAACCAGAAGAGCCAAATTATGATCCATT